>CAZDEC010000016.1:0-56349 GCA_964504295.1 uncultured Thioalkalispiraceae bacterium | reverse complement strand
TTAAAATATTCTGTTTATCCGTAAGTTGATTATATCAGGCTGTTGATTTAACTTAGCGCTGATGACGCGGGTTGTTTGCTTTGATTTATTTTCCACATTAGTTGATGTTGGCAGTGTGCCTTTATCGGTTGGCCGAATGACGGCCGATATTTTAGGTATGAGTCGGGAGGAGTGGAATAATCTATGTTTTAGTGTTCATCATGAAATATGCCAACCGACTGTTGCTAGCGATGTTATTCGCACTTTAGCTCAGCGACACGATCCGTCTATCTCTGAACAAATCATTCAACAAGCCACAGAAGAACGACAACGCCGCTTTGACTATGCTTTAACAGAACATATTCAGAGCGATGTAATAGACGGTATTAAGGCTTTAAAGCAACGGGGGAATACACTTATTCTAGTCTCCAATGCATCGACTGCAGAAGTTCAGGCTTGGCCTCAATCGCCGTTAGCAGATTATTTTGAGCATGCTATTTTTAGTTGTGCCATAGGACTTAAGAAACCGGATAAGGCTATTTATGAACATGTAAGGGAACTGGTTTGTGAGCCATTCAATGAATGTATTTTTGTCGGCGATGGTGGCAGCGATGAATTGGTTGGCGCGAAGCAGGCTGGAATGAGCGTGCTACTTATGACACGATTTTTAAAACATAAAAAAGCAGCCAGACTTGAGTCTTATTTGAAATATATTGATGGCGATGTTGCTTCGACAATTGAAGTGCTGGACTGGATTGCTCAGCAAGTGGTCAATAGATAATACTATTTCGCCAGAGTCTTTACCCGTTGTTACCGCTGAACCGGGGTGTTAGATGATGCGTTGAATAGAAAAGGCCGAAGTGACAGGATAACCCCATCAACTTCGGCCTTTTTGCATAACTTTAAGCAGATATTATGGATACAAGCTTAAAGCGCCATTTCTTTCAATGCTTTTAGAGGCTGGCATTTAATAACATTGCGTGCTGGTTTTGCCTTAAAGATGGTAGGCTCGCCAGTGAAAGGATTGATACCTTTACGTGCTTTAGTTGCTGGTTTACGAACAACTTTAATTTTTAACAGGCCAGGTAGAGTGAATACGCCGGCTGCATTGCGTTTAACGTGACCGTTAATAATGGTGGCAAGCTCATCAAAAATAGCAGCAACTTCTTTTTTCTTCATGTCTGTGTTTTCAGCAATCGTTGTAAAAAGCTGAGTTTTAGTTAAAGGGGTTTTAATACCTTTAATTTTAGGTGCAGCTGCAGCTGCTTTTTTCTTTGTTGCTTTCTTTTTGGTTTTTTTCTTCGCGGCCATGAATAAGCTCCTGATAATTCGTTAGTACGGGTTAGAATTGTGTATTTTTATATTTAAACATAAAGTATTATATTTGATAGCGCACACTATAATCATTTGAGTCTGTTATACAAGGTTTTTTTTCACTTTTTAGTAAAAAAATAAATCTATTTTAGTCGTTTCTTATTTTGTTATGCTAAAGCAATGAGTAATCGAATCAAAATATCAGGAATTGAGCAATTAAAGGTGCATGAGTGTTTAACTTTGGATATAGAGTATGAAGACAAGCTGATTGAAATTTTAGTTGTTTGTTATGCACAGAATAAGCTGTCCGTTTATTTAAATCAGTGCCCGCACACGGGGGTTAATTTAAACTGGCAGCCAAATCAATGTTTTGATGTTTCAGAACAATATCTTGTCTGTAACTTGCATGGTGCACTTTTTCAACCTGAGGATGGTTTGTATATATGGGCCTTGTCGTGGGCAGTCATTAAAGAAGCTGTCGTTTGAAATAGACAACGGCGAGCTCTTTATTAACCCGAACAACATTGATATGAGTTGAATTGTTTAATATAACGGTTTTAAAATAGCTATTTGCGGATAAATTAAAGAAAATATTGAGGTGACCGTTAATAAATTTGGTATCATCTTTGCTTCTTTGAATATTGAGTTTAAGGATTTTAAAGGAATAGTCATCAGGATATGCGTTATTTAAGAGCAATTGTTAGTTTTTTATTGGTAACTTCTTCCGTCAATGTTTTGGCTGAGTCTGTTTTTGTTAATGATCAGTTGCGCGTTGGGGTTCGCCCGGAGCCCAGCCAGATTGTTGCACCGATTGGGGTTGTTTTAACGGGGATGAAACTGGAAGTACTTGTACGCCAGGAACCCTTTATTAAAATTCGTACCAAAAAAGGTTTAGAGGGCTGGATTAAAGATATTTATGTAACAAAAAATGTTCCCGCTATTTTGCGTTTAAAGGATATTGAAAAACAGCAACAAAAATCATTAGAAAAAATGCAAGAGGTTGAAAAAACCAAGGCGGCACTGGAAGAGGCAAACTCTATTTTAAATGGGCAGATTGACCTTTTAAAGGCGCAACGTGCGGTATTACAACGCGAAAATGCGGTACAAATTGTATCCAATGCGCGTCCGGTGAAAAGTATTTCAATTCTTTGGTTAGTTTTGAGTTTATGTGTTGGTGTTGTTATTGGTTATCTGTGGCATCGTCGTCAATCAATGAAGCGCCTGGGTGGACTTAGAATTTAGTTTAAGCAATCATTGCCATGGTCATGGCGTCTAAATCATCTTTACCCTGTAAAATTTCGTCAAGCGATTCGTATAACAGTTCTTCTTTTAAGCCAAAGTATTCATAGAGTGCGGCGGGCACTTCTTCGCTTTGGGCATCAGACATATTGTGATTTTTAAGCAGGCGATCGGCAATTTGCATTAATTTTACATAGTCGGCATGTTCACCCTCATAATTGTCATTATGGTGGTGCTGTGCAACGGCGACAACTTCCTTTGGCATATTCCAGTTATTCATCACTATTGCCGCGACTTCGGTGTGGTTGACACCTAGCAGCCTATGTTCGACAAGGGTTACTGGGGATTCGTGTTCGGTTTGTATGACTTTATTTAGCCATTGAAACTCGTGCTTGAAAAGTTGCCCCATCACCATAAAACCAATGTTATGCAGTAGAGCACAAAGGTAGGCAACGCCGGGTTTGAGACGTTTGTTCCAATTGGTTTTGGTGGCTAATTTTTGGCACAGAGCCGCACTGTAGGTTGCGTTTTGCCATATTCGTGTTTGTCCGACCGGGCCGCCGGTACTCAAACTAAAGACTTTCCCCATGGCAATACCGATGGATAAATGCATAACGGATTCATAACCGAGGACTCGAAATATTGCGTCTGACAAGGTGTTGATACGACCATTTAAACCAAAAAAAGGCGAGTTGGCATAACGAATAACCTGGGCACTAATGGCAGGGTCAATGGTAATAATTTCAGCCAGTTGCTCGACTGTTGCATTACGGTTATCCCGCAGTTGTAATAACTGGGTTGCGAGCTGTGGTATGGGAGGTAAATGTTCAATTTTATTAATACGATCCCGGATATTAAATTGTTGTACCGTGTATGGGTCGCTGGTTTTTTCTGGTTGCTCGCGTAAATCTGAAAAGGTGCAACCAATAAGGGCATCGGTGGCCAGGTCTTCCAGTTTACCGGCATCAAGTTTAATAATTTGGGCAGAGATGGGTGATTCAAAATAAACGCTATCAAGATTTGTGAGAGCTTCATCTATAATCAGTTGCACGCCCATTTGTTTACGTAGCTGCTTTGGGTTGGTAATAAAATAATTAATAAATTTTTTATGTTCTTTTATATCGAGAAAACGCATTGAGCGACGTTTTAGAATAATTCTTAATTTTTCAAGATTCAATTGATGGCTTGCCGGAATCATCGCCATAATCGATATTTTTTTATCTCGCATCAAAACGACACGGACACGATTTTTTGCAGTTACGGCCAGGTCTTCCAGTTTACCGGCATCAAGTTTAATAATTTGGGCAGAGATGGGTGATTCAAAATAAACGCTATCAAGATTTGTGAGAGCTTCATCTATAATCAGTTGCACGCCCATTTGTTTACGTAGCTGCTTTGGGTTGGTAATAAAATAATTAATAAATTTTTTATGTTCTTTTATATCGAGAAAACGCATTGAGCGACGTTTTAGAATAATTCTTAATTTTTCAAGATTCAATTGATGGCTTGCCGGAATCATCGCCATAATCGATATTTTTTTATCTCGCATCAAAACGACACGGACACGATTTTTTGCAGTTACGGCCTGGTTTATCCAGTTTTCAGTCATACTGATGCTATCTGGGCATTCCATTTTTTCGTAGGGTATGCTTAAGACGTCGAGTAAAATTTTAACGACATTGTTTATCGACATTGCTTGCATGGTGTAACCCTGGTGTTTTATTATTGTTAGCACTATGTATAACGACTGATAGGAGGATTTCTTTAGTAATTTTAGGGAAATGATGGGTTTATGGGCTTATGTTTGTATTCTGCAACGTAGTACCGACTTTAGTGGTTAATTTGTAGGAAAAATATGACACAAAGTGTTCATTCAGTATTAAAATAAGAAGTTCAGGAATATTCTGGTTTACAAGCTTAAAACCTACAACTAATAAAAATAATTCAAATATGGCAAAAAATTCAACAATTGATATTGAACGCTTAATGCGTTTAGAACCGCTTTCAGCTCTTTCAAACGAGCGTCTGGATGAACTAGCAAACTTGGCTTATATCGAAAGGGTGAGTATTGGGGTGAGCCTTTTTCGCGAAGGTGATTTAGATAATCAGACACTTTATTTGTTGCAGGGCGATGTGCAGCTAAGTTCATCCGATGGTAGCTTTGATGAGGTAGTAACTTCACGGCATAACACCGCAAAATTTCCACTTGATGACAGCCAACCACGCCAGGTTTCCTGTGTTGCATTGGGATTGGTTGAGTTTTTACGCATCGATAACAGTGTTTTAGATTATATGATGATGTGGGATCAACTTGCTGTTCAGGAAGAGTTATTGGGTAAAAGTGAAACAGATAAGTTGCAAGAGAAAGAATATGCAGCAGAATTAAGTGTTGCCGATACCAATGTTGATGAAGACGATTCGAGTAATAAAGATACCGTTGGCAAGGATAACGACGAAAAAGAAACTTTAAAGGTTGCAGATAAAACAGCTAATGATAATGAAACGGAAACTGTCAGTGAGCCAGAGTTAGACAATGCGTCAGCGTTGGATTTAAAAGCAGAACCCAAACCAGAGCCAGAAGAAAGATCAACATCAGAAGAAAATACAGCGCCAGGAAAAGAATCAACGACAGACGAAATTTCATTAACGGAAAACTCAGCCCCTCCTCAGGGTGTGCCAGCGTCAGTCGTATTGATTAAAGAAACGATTGAGGATAATAATTCTCAACCGGCAGTAAAAGTTGAGTCACATAATGATAAAGATAACGAGGTGCAAACTGAGGATGCAATAAAAGAGAACGCGCTAGAATATAATACGCCAAAAGAAAATATAGCCGAGGATAATATATCTGTCGAGAAAGGCGCCTGGATGCGGCGTATGCGACATATTATGGCGTTTAAAAATTTACCGCCGGCCAACATTAAAGAACTTCTTGAGCGTATGGAATCAGTTAAAGTTAAAAAAGGTGAAACCATTGTGCAGCAGGGTGAGCAAGGCAACACCTTTTATGTGCTAACCGATGGTCAGGCAAAAGTGACGCGAACAATTGAGCTGGCCGAGCTTCAGGCGGGTGCAAGTTTTGGTGAAGAGTCGCTTGTTTCTGGTGGTGAGCGTAATGCTTCCATTACGATGAAATCTGATGGCATTTTAATGAAGCTGTCAAAAAAGGATTTTGATCATTTATTAAAAGAACCAATGTTAAACCGGATTTCACCAGAAGATGCGCGTATTCGTTCGTATAAGGGTGACCTGTGGCTAGATGTGCGTCATGCGAGTGAATACCATCATAGTCATCTACGTAAGGCGAATAATATTCCTTTGCATGAAATTCGCATGCGTATGGCTGAGCTAGAAAAACCCCAAAACTATATTTGCTATTGCAATACCGGCCGAAGAAGTTCGGCTGCGGCATTTATTCTGGCGCAGGCGGGCTATAAGGTAAGCGTTTTAAACGGTGGTGTCAGGGTGATGCCGCAGGATCTGGTTAAAGGCTAAATTTTGTAAGGCTGTTTAAGCTTAACGCTTAACCCGGTGGCCAACTAAAACCACGACCAGCTAGTAGGTGTAAGTGGATATGGAAAACAGTTTGTCCAGCTCCTTCATTACAATTCATCACTAAGCGATAACCCTGTTCGGCAAAGCTATTATCGTGGGCGATTTTTTTTGCTGCTAAATACAGTTTACCTATTAGTGCGGCATCTTTTTCATCGAGATCGTTGACGGTGGCAATGTGTTTTTTTGGAATAAATAAAATATGACTGGGCGCCTGTGGATTTACATCAGTAAAACCTAGCACGTCGTCATCCTGATAGACGATGTCGGCGGGAATGTCGCCATTAATAATTTTGCAAAATAAGCAGTCCATGGGCTTTCCTTATCGTTGAAGTATTTTATTTTAGTGAAACATCTTAAACCACGAAGAGCACGAAGAACACTAACAAAGATTATTTATTTTAAAGTTTCATTGTTGCCCGATTAACTTTTGAGTCGATTTTACAAGATAGGATCATAAAGTTTATCTGTTTCTATAGGAACAGGGTAAGCACACCGGTGAAGCTATAGAGTTGTTGTCTGGCAATTTCGCCGTTGGCATAAAAACCAACCAGTGGAATGTCGCCTAGTATATCGCTGATATATTTTACTTCAGTCGATACCTTTCCAAACATATGTTGGCCGCGACCCAGGCAGGAAATATATAAGGCGCCTTTTGGTTGTTTGCCATTTAGGCGTTCTTTTAATGTGTTGAGCATGCGCTGCAAATCTTCAATGGCGCTTTGTGAATCGCGTTTGCAAAACATAATTTGGCTGTTGGGTTTCAGGTCGTCGGCTATGGCTAAAAAACGGTTGTCGGGGTCAAAGCCTACAATGCTTCGTACCAGGTAGTCGCCGGTGTCACTGCCTTCAATGGGAAGGCCGGCAAAGATATAACCGGCCGCACGGTTAATATCGCGAGCAAGTATTTCACCAATGTTTTCGGTGAACACATCCAGAGCGGGGCGGTTATCAATTGATATCGCCATATGGTGTTCGCATTCTGTGATGGTAAAGGTATCAGAAATAGGCGTACAACCCTGTGATAAGCCGGTCATTACTGCATCTGAATTTTTAAAAATAACACCGGATAAACCGCCTTCGGTTATGCCGCCGGTGGTTGCATTGCCAGCATATTGATAAAAATAATTACTTGCTGAGGTTAGTCCACCCACAAAATAACTGGGCTCTAAGGTTGCGCCAAGTGTTTCGATTTGTTCGCTTAACATGGGGTTGCGGGGGTCGGCATGAATAATAGCAAACTGAACATTGTTTAGATTGCTTTGTTCGACTGTTGCCTGTTGGCTAAAAATTGAATAATTTGTTTTTGCTATATCGGTTAATAAAATCGCCATAGCGGGCTGATCGGCATATTCGATATTGGTAACGCAAATAGCCTGGCCGATCGTGCCGAGCCAGTCAATATTGGGGAATTGATTCTCTAAGCCGTTAATGATTTTTTTTAAATGAGCTGCGTAAGCATCGGTAACGTAAATAAAACCGAGTGTTGCTGTATTCGTAGCACTATTTTGCTGTGCTTGTTGAATACATTGTTGCAAAGCAACTTGCCAGTCGTTATTACTTGCGTGAGCTAAAATGTATTGCGACATAAATTTTCCTGTCATGAGGTAGGACTATATATTTGGTCAGGCAATTTTTAAATATAAAATAACACTGTTGTCCCGCTAACTTGAAGCGAATAATGTTGCAATATAGACTATATGCATGTTTATGAGAATACTAGCGCCGCCGGACATGGAATTGCATTTGAGCTCGTTATGCAAGTTAACGCAGCTACCGCTAAGAATTGTGCAAATAAAAAACCGGGCAAGAGCCCGGCTTTTTATTTAATAAAGATAAAGCGTTTAACTTAAGCTTTTTTCTTTTTCTCGATTAAATCATGAATTAAAGGATTTAAGATTAACTCCATTGCGAAACCCATTTTACTACCGGGTACAACGATGGTATTTGGTCGAGACATAAATGAATCAGAAATCATATTTAACAGGAATGGAAAGTCTACGCCTGCTGGATTACGGAAACGAATAACGATAAAGCTTTCATCCGGTGTTGGAATGTCACGGGTAATAAACGGATTTGAAGTATCAACCGTTGGCACACGTTGGAAGTTTATATCGGTGCGTGAAAATTGCGGTGTAATGAAATGAACATAGTCATCCATACGACGTAAAATGGTATCAACAATCGCATCGGCTGAGTAACCACGCTGCGCATTATCACGATGGATTTTTTGAATCCATTCGAGGTTAACAATCGGCACCACACCCACGAGTAAGTCGACAAAGCTGGCCACTTTAATGTCGCCGTTCGCAACACCACCGTGTAAGCCTTCATAAAAAAGTAAATCAGAACCGGCTGGAATATCTTCCCAGGGGGTAAACTGCCCTGGGGTTAAATCGGTTTTTAAGCGCGCGTTATGCTCTTCGGCTTCTTCTTCACTGTGCAAATAGTAACGACGTTTGCAGCTACCGGTGTCACCGTAGTTTTTGAAGGTGTCGGCAATCATATCGAAATGATTGGCTTCTGGACCAAAATGGCTGAGTTGTTTGCCTTTTTCTGCAAATTCAGCAATGGCATCTTTCATTGATGCGCGGTCGTAGCGATGGAAACTATCGCCTTCTACAATAAGAGGGTCGATTTTTTCACGAAAAAAGATATGCTCAAAAGCATTTTTTACAGTTGTTGTGCCCGCGCCGGATGAACCAGTAACCGCGATGACAGGATGTTTAGCTGACATGCGAACTCCTTAAAATGTTTAAAAAAATATAAAAACTAAAATTAGGTGCAACGATCATTTATATGAATACAAAATTGTGACGTTTTTTAGTAATCAGTATCGGAACCCGCCATATTAAGGCCGGAGTCAGATCGTGCGAACGGCGTATTCTATCGAAAACTGATGATGAAAAGTAGGGGCAAGCCGGATTATTTCACTATAAGGCTAAACGACGATTTTCGTGAATAATTGAAGAAAATAGGCTCTAATTCATGAATTTTCGCGTTCAATTGCCCGATATCCTATATCGGTACGGTAGTAAACTTTATCCCAGTGAATTTGGCGAGTGAGTGCATATGCGGTCTTTTGCGCTTCGCCCACCGTTTCGCCTAGCGCGGTCGCACATAACACACGGCCGCCCTGGGTGATGGTATTGCCATTGTCGAGGGCGGTGCCGGCATGGAAAATTTTTGCATTATCGATATTTGCATCTAGCCCACTGATAATATTGCCCTTGTCGTAGTCAAACGGGTAGCCGCCTGCGGCAAGGACTACACCAAGTGCCGCACGGGGATCCCACTGGGCTTGTTCGCTATCGAGTTTGCCATCAACGGCAGCAAGACAATGTGCAACCAGGTCGGACTGTAGGCGCATCATAATGGGTTGGGTTTCAGGGTCACCAAAACGGCAGTTGTATTCCAGAACTTTGGCTTTGCCATTGGCATCGATCATTAAACCGGCATATAAAAAACCAGTATAAGGTAAGCCATCTTCAGCCATGCCTTTTACGGTGGGTAAAATGACATCGTCCATGGCCTGTTGGTAAATGCTGTCGGTGATAACAGGCGCGGGTGAGTAGGCCCCCATGCCACCGGTGTTGGGTCCAAGGTCGGCGTTATCGCGTGCTTTATGATCCTGTGAAGTGGCCATGGGTAAAACGTGCTTGCCATCGACCATCACAATAAAACTGGCTTCTTCGCCTTGCAGGAATTCTTCGATAACCACTCGGGAACCGGCTTCACCAAAGGCATTGCCAGCGAGCATATCATTTATGGCGTTGATCGCTTCGTCTTCAGTTTGCGCCAGGATGACGCCTTTGCCGGCTGCAAGCCCATCGGCTTTAACAACAATCGGTGCGCCACATTTTTTAACGTAGGCAACGGCCGGTTCAATTTCGGTAAACACATCATAGTCGGCGGTGGGGATGGCGTGTTTTTTTAAAAAGTCTTTACTAAAGGCTTTGGAACCTTCAAGTTGTGCGGCGCCTTTGCTGGGGCCGAAACATTTAAGCCCAGAGGCATTAAAGGTATCCACTACGCCAGCAACTAAAGGCGCTTCCGGGCCAACAATGGTGAGGTCGATTTGTTCCTGTAAACCAAAGGCCAATAGTCCTTCGATATCCTCAGCATTAATTTCAACATTTTGTAGATTTGCCTCGGCTGCGGTACCGGCATTGCCGGGTGCGACAAAAACCTTGGTCACTTTTGGTGATTGTGCGGCTTTCCAGGCAAGTGCATGTTCGCGGCCGCCGCCGCCAATAATTAAAACTTTCATCGAGTAGGCCTGTAATATTCTTTTTTTAAGGTTTATTGCTTTAAGGGCTTATTATGATACAGCATATACTTCGCTGTTTCATAAATGCCCAGGGTTAGTTGCTTATATTTTTCTGCAAGCTGGGGATGTTGTGCACTAACGTCAACATAGGTTTGTTTTGTTTTGCTATTTGGGTTGGGTAATTTAGATGGATCCGTTCGGTATAGCATTGGCTTACTACCATCGGCTAGAATTTTAAACGTATAGTCTTTCGTTACCAGACCTAGGTCAGGATTTTTTCGATGAGTAAAAGTAAAAGCATAGCGGTCAGAGTCAAATCGTGGATCCAGTAAATCGCGGCCCATGGTGGTATTGGTATAGCCCATGGTAGTGAGTGATGCGACCGTGGGCAACATATCAACCTGGCTTGCTACTTTAGTGAATAGCTGTTTTTTTATTAACTTAGGTGCATAAATAACAAATGGGACATGGAAGCCGGTTAAGTCAAATGTTTGTTCAAATTGCGCTGTGTGTAGGCCGCCATAGCCGGTAATGCCGTGGTCGCCAAAGAAAACGAAAACCGTGTTATCAAAATACTTTTCTTTTTTAGCCAGCTTCATAAAATGGCCGATGCTGTGATCCATAAAACGAAAAGAGTTATATTCTTTTTCTGAAGCGAAACCATTTTCAGTTAATTCTTTTTTGCTGCGTTTTATATATTTGAAGCCCTGATTATTATCCGGGATGGTGTAGGGGCGGTGGTTACCTGAAGTCTGGATAATACTGAAAAAAGGCGTGGTTTCTTTTTTGAGTACTTTGTTGGCTTCGGTAAACAGGTCTAAATCTGAAATGCCCCAAACATCTACTCGCTCAGAGGTATAGCTACCTTCTTCGTGCATGTTAAGGTTTTTAATATTATGCGATAGCAGGCCACGAATATTTCCCCAGTTAGCACTGCCACCGAGAAAGTAATGTTTTTTGTAGCCTTTGAAGGCGCTAATAATAGTGTGTTGATCGACGATAAGTGGGTTACGTGTCGAGGTCCTATTGAGTTCGGTATCAGGTATGCCTGTAATACCGGCAAAAACCGAGCGTGCGGTGCCAACATGTGGCGTGTAGAAGCGTTTAAAGTAAATAGCATTATTTGCTATCGAATCAAAATTAGGCGTTGGATTTAGTTTGTTACCAAAGCCCCCTGTTTTATAAGAGGCAAAAGACTCAAGATAAACGATGATAATATTAGGTTTTGCTGCCGCAAGCGGCCCAGGCATATGGATGGTGCGTTTGAAATTTAAAGTTTTAAAAGGTTTATCGGTATTAGTTTTGTTTTGCACACCTAGATAGTTAGCAATATCTTTATAATATGAAGCTGTTTTAGCTAGATCAAAATTAATACTTTTATTTTTAAGGGTGTCGAGAAAATGAATAACCGGGTTAACCGTAACTGCCGGTGTAAACGGATGAGTGCTGGCGAAGGCATCGCTCCAGCGCAAAGGGTAGTAGGAAAATTTTCCAAATAGACCAAAGATATAGATGAAGATACAGGCAGTAACAAATAAGGTTCGTTGCCACCATTTTTGCTTAAAACAGAGCGTGTCGTTATTTAGTTGTGTCAGAGCTTGTTTAAGTATCGGGTTGTTAAAATAACGAATTAAGAAACCGTAAACAAAGGTTATGCTAGCAAGTGCAATTAGCAGCCACACAATAGGATAAGATTGCCACATCATAGTAAAGGAAAGTGAAAAATCTTCTGCAAAGCGTAGGACCGACGCATCCAGTGGTTGATGTAAGTAAGAATAGTTTATAAAGCTTGCAATGTAATAAAAAACACTAATGGCAAAGGCAATTATCAGATAACCGAACCAGGCTTTACGGGCGGTAGTATTTCGAATGGGGTTAAGCGGTTTTAGCCAGCCAAAAACAAAAATAGGTAAGAGTATCAGCAGGATTAATCTCAGGTCGAATTTGAGCCCAAGATAAAAAGCATTCAAAAGTTCAGCTGCGGGTATCGGGTTTGTTGCATCCTTAAAAGTGAGCCAGTAGGCCAGGCGAAATAAGCTGTAAAAAACAAGGCTTATTAATATACTATTCAGATAAAAATGAATCAGGGGTATTTTCTTTAATATTTTCAAACCGGGTTATTCCTGCGCTTTCTTGAATTTTACATTAAGCTGTTTTTCTGGATTAATGTGGTAGTATCAGTGAAATGACTTCTTTGTGATAGCTTACGGGAGTAGGATTTTACACTGTGTATATGTCGATCTCAATTTATGTTTAAACGAATCTTAAAAATCAGCGGATATAGCTTGCTAATATTAGTGGGTCTGTTTATTAGTGCGCGATTCCTTGATAAGAGCCTCGGCGGTATATACGATGGTTTTCGGCAGCCGTACTTACAGATAGCCGCTAGCAATTCCATTATTATCCGTTGGCAAACACCTAAGCCCCATGTCGGCGTGGTGCGTATTGGTAAAAGCATTAATCAGGTTGATAAAGTTTTTAGCGAAACGCAAGCTGATGATGAGCACCGTATTAAGATAACCGGGCTCGAACCGGATACCAAATATTATTATAGTGTTGGTGCGCCTCGATATGCCATATATGAAGGTAAAGACTACTGGTTTAAGACCAATCCTCTCGAAAAAAATACCGCAACGCGATTTTGGGTGACGGGTGATCAGGGACAGGCGGGTGATATTCAAAATAAGGTCAGGGATGCCATGTTATCCTGGATTCAGCGGCATCCCGCCATTAATCGCACCGCTACTGCAGCGAACAGCCCGTTAGATTTTTGGCTAACCACGGGGGATAACGCCTACCGCTCCGGCACTAATCAGCAGTTCCAAGACAATTTTTTTGTACCTTTTTCTTCTATTTTAAAGCATACGCCGGTCTGGCCTGTTTACGGCAATCATGATGCGAGACGCTGGGTATTTTTTAATATTTTCTCTTTTCCGACACAAGCCGAAGCTGGTGGTGAAGCTTCTGGAACGGAAAAATATTATAGTTTTGATTACGCCAATATCCATGTTGTTGTTTTAGATTCACAATCGAGCCGTATTCAAAAAAATAGCAGAATGTTACGTTGGTTAAAAAAAGACTTAGCCGCAACTTCACAGCAGTGGTTAGTTGCCATATTTCACCATCCACCCTATACAAAAGGGACGCATAATTCGGACAATTTAGCCGATAGCTTTAGCCGTATGCAAAACATTCGTGAATTTATTTTGCCTGTTTTAGAAAAAGCCGGTGTTGATGTGGTATTAAGCGGCCATAGCCATATGTATGAACGCTCCTGGTTTATGCGTTGTCACTATGGAACATCCGATAAGTTTAGTGTTGATTATATTCAAGATAGAAAACCGCTAGGTGGTATTAACTCTTCTGAGAGTAGGCGGCAACAAAAAGCACTTATTTATCGTAAAGCACAATCCGGTTTGTCTGCGAATGCGGGTACAATTTACGTGACGATTGGTTCGTCGGCGAAACTTGATGGGGGTGATTTAAACCATGCTGCCATGCCAGTATCTTTGTTTGAAACTGGCTCAATGATCTTCGATGTATTTGAAAATAAATTAACCGCAAATTTTATTACCGAGGCAGGTGAGATTGCAGATAGTTTTTCGATTGTTAAAGGAAGCAAAGATGCGCCTGTGGCGACAGCGTACTGCAATAAATAATATTATCTAATTTCTCATTATCTATTTGAATGTACTTAAACTTGTTCAAGCAATTCTTCGTCATCGTTCTTGCTCGGCACAATACCAGAACGCTATTTTTCACTGGAATTTAACAGTGTTTTCTTGAATTTTAAAAATAAATTATCAAATTTTTTATCTGATAAATGATTACTTTGTAATTCGAGTTTACGTTTTAGATCGATGAGTGAGTATAAAATGGTTCTTTTGTGTATCCATAACTCATCTGGTTTTCTCTGGCCTTCCATTGATGCTAGGATACCGGCGATAGCCGAAACGATTAATATAGCAATACACTGCTGTCCCGTTAACTTGAACCTAATGTTATTGAAATGTGAAGTAATGTCTACGTTTATGATAATACTAACGCCGCCACAGCAATCCCATATCCTGCCCTTATTCCCGATTCAAAAGTTAACGGGACAGCAGTGATAGCAATATTAAGATTTGAAGCTGATTCGAGTGAGATATAAACCTAAAAGACAGAGAGAACAGCGGTAAAATAAAGGCTGCGTAGCGGAAAGTTTTTGTGCTTGTTTTTATGCAATTCCATATTGTTCGCGATAAGCTTCAACGCTGGGTAAAAAATCTTTGAATTCAGCTTTATCCTTAATATATGTAATTAAATCAGTTAATTTGATAATGCTTGAAACAGGAATATTATACTGTTGCTCTACTTCCTGAATGGCTGATAATTCAGCCTTACCTTTTTCCTGTCTATCCAGTGCGATAAGCACTCCTGCGGCCTGTGCACCTGCATTGGAAATAATATCCATCGCTTCACGAATGGCCGTACCCGCAGTTATTACATCATCAATAATGAGTACCTTGCCTTGTAAAGGCGCACCCACAATATTGCCACCTTCACCGTGATCTTTGGCTTCTTTACGATTAAAGCTATAAGGCGTATTAACGCCATGATCGTTGGCTAAGGATATGGCGCAACTGCTTGCCAGTGGTATGCCTTTGTAAGCCGGGCCAAACAATACATCGAATTGTATTTTGCTATCTTTCAATGCTTGTGCATAGTACTTGCCAAGTTTTGCGAGCGCTTCACCGGTATTAAATAAACCGGCGTTAAAAAAGTAGGGGCTGACGCGACCGGATTTAAGGGTGAATTCACCAAAACGTAGCACCTTGCTGGAGAGGGCAAATTTGATAAATTCTTTTTGATAATCTTGCATAATAGTCGCTCTTTCATTCGATGAAGGTTGGAAGTGGTGTATTATAGCGAATTATTGAAAATATTGGGTAGCAATTTAGGATGGTTATAAGCGAATGAGAGTGATCAGTGCAAATTTAAACGGTATTCGTGCCGCAGCTAAAAAAGGTTTTTTTGAATGGATGAAAAAACAAAAAGCTGACGTGGTTTGTATTCAGGAAACCAAGGCACAAATTGACCAGTTAAGTGACGATATTTTTAAACCCAAAGGCTATCATCGTTACTTTTTTGATGCTGAAAAGAAAGGCTATAGTGGTACCGCATTGTATTGTAAACAGGAACCCGACAAAGTTATTAAAGGTTTAGGCTGGGCGCATGCTGATACCGAAGGCCGTTATATTCAGGCCGATTTTGGCAAGCTTAGCGTGGCATCGTTATATTTGCCATCGGGTTCGTCGAGCGAAGAACGGCATGCAAATAAATTAAAATTTATGGATTTGTTTTTAGAGGATTTAATCGCCAAAAAACGCAAGCACCGGGACTATATTATTTGTGGCGATTACAACACGATACATAAAGAGATAGACATAAAAAACTGGAAGAGTAACCAGAAAAATTCCGGCTGTACCCCTGCCGAGCATGCCTGGTGTGACAAGCTGTTTGATGAAGTCGGTTATGTGGATGCGTTTAGAGAGGTGAACAATGAGGCGGGGCAATATACCTGGTGGTCAAACCGTGGTAATGCGCGGGCCAACAATGTGGGCTGGCGGATTGATTACCATGTTGTGTCGGCGAGTCTTAGAGATAAGGTAAAAAGCGCGAGTGTTTATAAAGATAGCTGGTTTTCGGACCATGCGCCGTTGACGATTGATTATGACATTTAGAGCTTTTTAACCACGGTGCACAGCGTTCCCCAGGAGTATTTCTTTATGTTATTTGCCAATAACATTCAGGGCAACAAGGTAAAAATAATTTGTTAATGCATTATTGATAAAAGATGCTTGTTCGAACTCATGGCTGATTACCAAACACATAAAACTATATTTCAAATATATTTAAGAACACTGCTGTCCCGTTAACTTGAACCTAATGATGTTGAAATGAAAGTAATGTCTACGTTTATGATAATACTAACCCGCCGGACATGGAATTGCTGTGGCTGACTAACGGACTCGCTATTCGCCATCCCTGGCCGCTCGACTGCCGCGTTCCTTGCGGCAGACGGTCCGTTAGTCAGCCACAGCAATCCCACATCCTGCCCTTATTCCCGGTTCAAAAGTTAACGGGACAGCAGTGATTTAAGATGTAAGAGTGGTATTAATAATTTCTTTTCGCTGTGTCGCCGTGGTTAATCATTCTTTTCATATTCATTGACAATATCCAAAGCCGCATCCACGTCACTATCTTCAACAGACACCCCGGCAAAATCTGTCGGCGCTATTTCACCTATCCCGCCTTGCAAATAAAAGCCATTTACAAAAGCACCAATATTATTGGCTTCTAGCAAACCCTTTATAATTTGTGCTTCAGTAATGTTGCTTGCATCAAATATTTTTTTCATTAGAGGCTCTTATTGTTTACAGACATAAGAAAGTATTTCTATTACCTGGTCGGTTGTTTTTGCCCAGGCAAGGGAGGCGGCATCGACTTCTTTTAAAGGGTGTATGATGTCTTCTGTGTGCAGAGTGATATAAGGTGTGGCCATAGCAGCACAATAACCGGCATCGAACGCGGCATTCCACTGTTTATATTGTTCGCCAAAGCGAACAATCATCAGATCACAATTTTCAATTAATGATTTTGTGCGAATAGCATTTACTTTGGCAGATTTATGATCTCGCCAGAAAGAATTATTATCATCATTTCCTGTATGGTTTAGCATATCGCCTGCAGCATCGCTTGCTTCATGGTTGGTAATAGCTGAGGTGAAGTGAATGTTCAGCTTTTGTTTGTTCGCGCCTTCAATAATTTCATCACGCCAGTCTGTGTGGATTTCTCCGGAAAGGTATACTGTAAAACTCATTTTAGTTCTCTTGTTATGTAGGTGTTAAGCTTTGCAAATCATTTTAATAAGATCAGTAATTCTTTCACCAATATCTTTTAATGCCGCTATATTATCAATTAAATTTAATTTTTCCAAATCCAGGCGTTTGAAAGCTGGAAGGTCAAATAGTTCGGGGCCCTCAATTTTTTCACCGCCAACCAGGTGTGAATGTTTGAGAGCGACTTGCACCAGGTCACAGTAATCGGGTTTTTTAATATCGCGATTCCAGTCATAGGCATGTTTTGCGTTTTCAATAAGTTCTTTATCAAACTTCCATTGTTGTAAAATCATACCACCAATGTGGCTTTTAAGTTGGTGCAATACCAAATCAATATTACTTGCTTTATGGGCGAGTTCTTTGTGTGAGTCAGCGACCACTAAAATGGGGATGACGCCAATATCATGTAAGAGGCCGAATAAAAAGGCACGATCAGGTTTGAAGCTGGGTATTTGTTTGGCGAGTTCATAACAGATAACACCAATACGAATACTGTGTTCGTAAAAGTGTGCCATTTTATGTACCACCAGCTCTGTATTGGGCATAAACAAATCTCTTAGTACAACACCCATTACAATGTTGCGTATATTTTCAATACCAAGTTTTGCAATGGCTTCCTGTATGGAGCTGCTTTTACCTGCGCAAATGTAAAGAGCGCTATTGGCAACCTGTACAATTCTTGCGGCAATAACGGGATCCATCTGAATAATCTGTGCGAGTTTATTGGTACCCAGATTTTCGTTGTCCAGAGCTGAATTTATATGCAGTGCAATTTCCGGCAAGCTGGGTAAGGTAACAGAGTTACTTTTAAATAACTCTGTAATTTCATTAACCAGTTTCAGATTAGCACTGCTGGTGAGCATTGTTTCGAAGTCGGCATAATCGAGTCGGTTATTATTACGGCTGTTCTGGATGCCGTATTTTTGGGTAATTGTTTTTTCTATTTGAATTATTTTGCACGGTAAGCTACAGCGCGCATAATGCCCTGGCATGTTTGAATAAAATACAGGTGATTGGGCGCGTTCAGATTCAGCATTGATAGATTGTTGAACGCCGCCTGTTGTTTGCAAATCTAGTACACCTTTGAGTAAATAAAGGTCAACGTCAGCCGTTTTTTCGGCAATAATTCGCTCCTCGGGCTGGTAGTTGTTGAGCATGGCATGTTTGGCGATATCAACAAGGGATGTATCGTCCAGATCTTTAAAGTCGCCGAATGCCAGCAGGTGTTTTACGTCAATCATTGCCTCGCCCATGAAAGGATTGTTCTTAAAGTATAGTTATCTATATCGGCCGGATTGAGGCAAAATATAAATATAATTTAAAATTTAGAATTTCAATAATAATTCAAGTAGAAACAATAAGATAAGCGCTATTTTATGGTAAAGTAAGCGGCCATAAAGCTTAAGAAAATGGTGGGGATAGAGTGTGGTAAACAGTTCGGCAAGACATAGCTGGCGAGAAGCCTTTGCGGTTTATTTAAAGCCGCGTGTTATTGCTATGTTCTTTCTTGGTTTTTCGGCAGGGCTGCCTTTTTTACTGGTATTTTCAACATTGACCTTATGGCTAAAGAGCGAGGGTGTTTCCAAATCAATGATCGGTTTTTTTGCCTGGGTTGGCCTGACCTATTCGATAAAATTTATCTGGGCACCGATAATCGATCGTATTAATTTACCCGTATTAGAAAAAAGACTTGGCCATAGACGAAGCTGGATGATAGTTGCCATGATCGGTATCGCTACAGGGCTGGTGTTTATGTCGACTTTATCGCCTAAAGATTCCTTAACTATTGTTGCGCTTACGGCAATCTGGATTGCTTTTAGTTCGGCAACCCAGGATATTGTGATTGATGCTTATCGTATTGAAGCGATGGATGTCGAGTATCAAGCCGCCATGGCTGGAACCTATCAGGCGGGGTGGCGAGTGGGTGCAAGTTTAGTAGGCGGCGCGGTTGCATTATACATCGCTGATTATTATTCATGGCAACTAACATATTTAGCAATGGCGGGTTTTGTTGCGATTGGGTTTATTACCGTTTTGTTTATTCATGAGCCAGAACGCGTCGTTACTCGGGAAACAATCGCCAATGAGCAAAAAGTTATTCATTACATCGAGAACAGCCCAAAGCCGAATAAATACATTGCCTGGTTTATTGGTGCGGTTATTTGTCCGTTTGCTGATTTTTTTCAACGCAATGGCAAGTTTGCAATCGCGCTACTGGTTTTTATTGGTATTTATAAAATAAGCGATATCACTTTAGCGGTGATGGCGAATCCGTTTTATGATGATATGGGTTTCAGTTATTCTGAGATAGCCACGGTTACCAAATTTTTTGGTCTTTCGATGACTTTAACAGGTGCATTGCTTGGCGGTGTTGTTGTTGTTCGTTATGGCATTTTAAAACCAATGCTTGCTGGCGCCATTATGGTGGCCATTACTAATTTACTATTTGCGCTAATGGTGAGTAAGGGGCATGACTTAACCTGGTTCACTATAATTGTAAGTGCGGATAATTTCAGTGGGGGTTTTGCAAGCTCCGCTTTTATTGCTTATTTATCAAGCCTTACCAATACAGCCTATACGGCAACCCAGTATGCTCTGTTTAGTTCTATTATGACCCTGCCTGCAAAAATTATTTCTGGATTTTCGGGTATTGTTGTTGATAGTGAGGGTTATACTTATTTCTTTATCTATACAGCTGGTCTAGGTATACCCGCTATATTAATGGTTATTTGGCTTATTGCCAAAAATGAAGAGTCAACCAAAGAAATATAAAAGTTAAAAAATGATCGAAGCACAAACATACATAAGTGCCTTTTTAGTTGGCTTACTCGGTGGCGTGCATTGTGTTGGAATGTGTGGTGGAATTATAAGCGCATTAACACTGGGCATTAGCAGCAAAGATAATAATGCAGCAAGCATAAAATTATTTCCCTATTTATTAAGTTACAACCTGGCAAGAATATTAAGTTATATGCTTATGGGTTTTATTTTTGGTGGTCTGGGTGCCTGGCTAACGGATCTGGTCTTTATCAATCATGCGCAAATGTTTTTAAAAATATTGGCGGGTATTTTTTTAATTGCCCTGGGTTTGTATTTAGCGAATTGGTGGCGGGGTTTAAGCTATATTGAACGACAGGGAAATATTATATGGAAATATATTGAGCCAACTGCCAGACGTTTTATTCCTATAAAGAATATTCCCCAAGCCATAAGCGCCGGTTTTGTCTGGGGCTGGTTACCATGCGGGCTTGTGTATAGTGTTCTTATCTGGGCTTTAAGCAGTGGCAGTGCATTAAATGGTGGATTATTAATGTTAAGTTTTGGTCTAGGTACCTTACCAAATTTATTGGTTATTGGTTTATTTGCTGCAACTTTAAGGCGCTTTATGCAAATGCAATTAGTACGTATTATAGCTGGACTCATTATTTCTGTGTTTGGCTTTTACCAGATCCTTATAGCGGTTGCTTAGTTATGAATGAAAACCACCAAGATGCTTTATGTGTGCTATCGGTATATACTTGTTTTGCAAAAGGATGTGGTTCTTAGTCCTTATAAATATTGGACGTCTGGTGCCTAGTTTATGAATCGAACCCTTAACATAATATTAATATTTTTGTCGCTCTTTCCGTTAACCGTCTATTCGGCTAATAAGTGTTTGCATATCAGTTCCTATCACAAAGGTTATGCTTGGACTGACGGTATTAGTCAGGGTGTCGAAGAGGTTTTGCTTGGCAAATGTGAATTAAAAACTTTCTATATGGATACAAAGCGAAATGTTTCCTCCTCATTTGCTCTTAAAAAATCACATCAAGTAAGAAAGCTAATAGCAAGTTATAAACCGGATGTTGTCATCGCTTCTGATGATAATGCGGCAAAATATGTTGTAACTCAATACAAAAACTCTAAAATCCCATTTGTTTTTACGGGGGTTAATTGGACAGCTAAAGCATATGGCTTCCCGTATAAAAATGTAACAGGTATGGTTGAAGTTGCACCTATTTTGCCTCTTTTACGGGTAATTAAAAAATCGAACAAAAAAGTTAGACGAGGCATTTATATTTCTGCCGACGTGATTTCTGAGCATAAGGATTATGTACAGTATAAAAAAGTTTATGCAAAGAAGGGTGTTGTTTTGTCATCGATATTCGTTAAAACAATGAAGCAGTGGGTGCAGGCATATGTTAAAGCTCAATCAGCAGATTTTATTATATTAAATAACAATGCAGGAATAAATGACTGGGATAAAGCAACAGCGATTAAAACGGTTACCAGTAAAAGTAAAAAATTAACGGTTACTATTTATAGATGGATGATGCCTTATACTATGTTTGGGATAACCAAAAATGCAGAGGAACAGGGGCGTTGGGCGGCTCAGGTTGCTCTGGAAATATTATCAGGTACGTCCGTAAGTGATATTCCGATAAGTATAAACAAAGAATGGAATATGTTTGTCAATAATAAATTAATACTCAAGAGTAAGGTGAGGCTTGACCCTGGCATAAGAAAAAGAGCCTCGGTTGAATGGTAGTTAGATTGTGAATAAATTAAATGTTACAAGCGAAAAGCTGGTTTTAATATGGGGGCTTATTGCAAGTATTTTTATCTTTTCAATTACGTTGAAATATGAAATTGAAAAAGAACGAAGTAGCTTTGCAATATTAGCCAGAAGTATTATTACGAAAATAGAGTCAGCTCTGGATTCCATCAATAAAATAAACCGAGAATTTAGTGCTTTATTTTATTTGGCTGATGAGGTTGATGATGGTGCATTTGATTTTCTTACCAGTACGCTTATTAGGCAAAATAACTTTATAGAAACCATCTATTTCGCAGAAAAAATATCGACGAAGAATAAAAAACAGTATGAGCTGAGTGTAGAAGAACAAGGCTATACAGGCTTTAAAATCAAGCCGTTTTCTGCTACTGAAGTTATACCTAAAAGTTTATCAGGCTTTATATTTCCGATTAAATACATATCACCTTATAGTGTTAAAACATCTCGCTGGTTCGGAATGAACCTATTAACATTTCCAGTTGTTAACAAGGGGTTTAGTCTTCGCTCGCTATCCTCCAGCCTTTTCTATGCGATGACTAGTACAGAAAAAAATAAATTATTTGCCAGTAGAATTTTATTTAATACATCTAGTGATACTGATAGCGGTGACATTGAAAATGCATTCGGTATTTTGTTATATAAAATCGACGCAAAAAATCTTTTTCCTGCGGGCATTCTTTCTCAAGATGACTCTGTGTCTATGTACCTTGATGGCTATGGTTTTTATGCGACAAGTTCTTTAAAGAACAAAGATTATTTTTCTATGGAGTTTGATTTCGAAAGTAAAATTGAGCTTGCCGGTCAAGAAATAAGTATAAAAATAATACGCAATAAGTGTTTATTTCAATTTAATTTATTGATGCCCATTTTAATGTTTGCAGCAGGATTGTTCTTAACCTTTTTTGCCTGGTATGTCATTCGTTCACATATCGAGCATAATAAATTTCTGGCAGAACAAAATAGAATTATTGAGAATGAGGTTTTCCGTAAAACAGAAGAGCTTAGTAAGAAAGCAGATGAATTGGCTCTGGCTTATAATCGGCAAGTTGCACTGGTTGAAGAGCTAGAAAGTTTTAGTTATTCAGTATCGCATGACTTGCGTTCACCTCTACGGGCATTGGATGGCTTCTCTCGTGCCTTAGAAGAAGATTATGCAAAAGACCTTGATGACAGCGCAAAAGATTTTATTGCAAGAATTTGTAAAGCAAGTGAGCGGATGGGAACGTTGATAGATGCATTATTATCCCTTTCTCGTATTAGCCGTAAAGGTTTGCTTGTTGAAAGTTTTTCAATATCAGCTATGGCGGAAGAGATTGTTAAAACCTTGCGCGAAGAGAATCCGGACAGAAATATAGAGGTTATTATTGATTCGTCCCTTTGTACTAAAGCAGACAAAAGCCTGATTTATGTTGTGCTTGATAATTTATTACGTAATGCCTGGAAATATACTTTACGAGAAACAAATTCTGTTATTGAAGTTGGTAAAGAAATTCGTCGCGGGGAAATGGTTTTTTTTGTAAAAGACAATGGTGTGGGATTTGAAATGGCTTATGCCGGGAGATTATTTGGCTCTTTTCAACGCTTACATCGAGAGGATGAATTTGAAGGTAATGGTATAGGTTTAGCAACGGCAAAAAGAATTATTGTACGTCATAATGGTGAAATTTGGGCGGAGGCGATTATCGGTAAAGGTGCGACGTTCTTTTTTACATTGCCTGAATTAAAAGAGGATTTTAAAAGTTAATTTATAATTTTTGTATACGATAAAGTGCAATCTCACCTAGCAGGTTGGGCAACAGGTTATTAAAAACACGGTTTCGATGTTGTCTGTCGACAATACTTCGTTTTAGAATTTTAAAATTCTTTTCTTTACATAAATCTTCAAAGTCTTTTAACGTACATAGGTGAATGTTTGGCGTGTTATACCATGCATTAGGAAGTGATTTTGTAATGGGCATGTGGCCAAATAAAATATTAAGCCTGCTTCGCCAATGTCCAAAGTTAGGGAAGGTAACAATGCCTTCTCGACCCACGCGTAACATTTCTTCAATTATGACATCGGTATTTCTTAAAGCCTGAATGGTTTGAGTCATTATAACGTAGTCAAAAGAGTTGTCTTCAAAGCCAATTAGACCTTGTTCGATATCGGCCTGAATTACATTAATATTATTGTTAATGGAAGCTACAATATTCTGTTGGTTAATTTCAACGCCATAACCGGTTACCTGATATTTTTCCTGTAGGTAGGAAAGTAATTCTCCCTGGCCACAACCGAGATCGAGTACCCGGCTATTAGGTTTAATCCAGTCTGCGATGGTTTTTAGTTCAGCTCGTATGGACTTCATTTTGTCGAGTCCTCAACATGTTTCATATAACTGTATAAAATATTTTGGTAATCGTCATTTGGAATTAAAAAAGCATCGTGCCCCTGGTTTGCAGTAATTTCGGAGTAGGTAACGCGTTTGTTGCTATCTAATAATGCCTTAACAATTTCTCGAGAACGTTCTGGTGCAAAACGCCAGTCGGAGGTAAAGGCAATAACCAGGAACCGGGCTGTTATATTTTTTAAGGCTTCAGCCAGATTGTCATTGTATTTTTTAGCCGGGTCAAAATAATCAAGCGCCTTGGTCATAAGCAAATAAGTATTTGCATCAAACTTGTCGACAAATGATTCAGCTTGATAGCGTAGATAACTTTCAACCTGAAACTCTGTTTCAAAATTAAAATTTATCTTGCCTTCACGTAACTCGCGACCAAATTTTGCGCGCATCGATTCATCGGAGAGGTAGGTAATGTGACCTAACATTCTGGCCAGCTTAATACCGCGTCTTGGGATAACACCATGGTCATAATAATGACCATCATGAAAATCCGGGTCTGAACTTATCGCCTGTCTGGCAACTTCATTAAAGCCAATATTTTGGGCGGATAGTCTGGGTGCGGCAGCGATAACAATCGCGTGTTCAATTCTATCGGGGTAATCAATTGCCCATTGCAATGCCTGCATGCCGCCTAAGCTACCACCAATAACAGCGGCAAATTTTTTAATGCCCAGTTTATCGGCAAGCAAGGTCTGCGATGTGACCCAGTCAGATACGGTGACGATGGGGAAGTCGCGACCAAATGGCTTTTTGGTTGCCGGGCTGATGCTCATTGGGCCGGTTGAACCCTTGCAGCCACCTAAATTATTGCAACAGACAATAAAAAATTTATTGGTATCGAAGGGTTTGCCGGGGCCAATATAGGCCTCCCACCAGCCGGGTTTTTTATCGTCAACCGAGTTATAGCCAGCAACATGCTGGTCACCACTTAAGGCGTGGCAGATCATAATGGCATTCGAGTGATTTGAATTTAATTCACCATAGGTTTCATAAATAAGATCAAATTCGGGCAGGGTTATCCCGCATTCGAGGGTAATTTGCTGGTCAAAATGCTGGGTCTCTGGGCTAACCAGTCCAACAGAATCTTTTGGTATGGGGTTGGGCATTTAGATTAAGTGATCTTTATTATTAACAGCTTGATGTATGTAACCAGTGAGTCTAATAAGCTTGTGATCGTGATGCAAGCCTGGATTGAATTGAGAGATTAAATAACACTAAAAAAGTGTGTTTTTTACCTGTTTGTCAGATATATCTTAAGGTTTTATCCCGTTGGTCGATATTTAGTTCTGTATTTATTAAGCAAAGGACATTGATTATGGCATTGGTATTAGCAATTGACGATTCAAAAGTTATGCGTGACATGATGAAGGTCGTATTGGAAAAAAATGGCCATCAGGTACAAACTGCAGTAGATGGTTTTGAAGCACTTAAAATTGCAAAAGCGAACAGCTTTGATATTGTTTTTTCTGATATTAATATGCCAAAAATGAGTGGCATCGCGCTTGTGCCGCAGCTTAGAGCCATACCGGGCTATGAGCATATCCCCATTTTAATGGTTACCACTGAAAATGCTGAATATCGTAAGAAAAAAGCGAAGGTAAATGGTGCAACGGGCTGGCTTGAAAAGCCGATCTCTGAAGCACGTATTCTTAAAGCCATGGCAAAAGTTTTGGACTAGTTACACGCCTTAAGCAACCTGCGCATTGGATTTGTTATTTTCGATAAACCATTCGAGTGGTTTATTGAGGGTTTCCATTAACTTGTTTAAATCTTCGAGCTGTCGTTGAAGTATTTCTGCAGTTTTACCTAACTCCGTCATGCGTGTCTGTAAGGTATCACGTGATTCATTAATTTTACGTAAGCTTTCAAGACGCTTTTCCATTTGATCCTTGTGTTCTTTAATTCTTGAAACAAGCGGTAACATTGCAGCCTTGCTCCAGGAGTTAGCTTCCTGGTGTGCTTGATAAAGTGTATTACGAGCATGCGATACCATCGATATAAAGAACTTCTTAACTACAAACGCTTGCTCGGTCATGGTCATAACCGGGCTATTCCGATAAGCTTCGGCTTCAAAATATAAACGTTCCAGGTCTCGTTTATATTTTATAATGCTAAATAATTTTGGTTTTGTTTCGGTTAGACCGTGTTCCTTATTAAACTGTCGATAAATCGTTTGTACCAGACGGTTAACATTTTCGACATGTTTGTTTGCTGTGCCCATTGTTTCATTGATAATATCAAAGAAATCTTTCATGCTTTTTTTCAGGTTATGGGTTAACCATGCGCCGGTCATATTTTTACGTGTTTCAGCCATCAGCTTATCTAAAGAATTAATGCTTAATGTTTTTAATAGTTGCGAGTGGTGATCATTAAACATTTTTTTGTTGGCCTGGAAGCTTTCAACCGATTTATGATAAACAGTTTGTTCCTGACGTGTTTTTTTCATTAAATGAACAATAACGTCTTCATTCTTACCGCTTAGGCTATTTAATTCTTTTAACTGGTTATTCGCTTCAGCTAAACGAGAGGCGATCATGCTTTGTGCTTCTTTTGCCATATTGCCGATTTCCCCGACAATACTTTCGCGTACAATATTTTGTTTAGAGGGTAAAATGTCTTTCGACAAAATGGATTCCAGAGCAAGAATATTACTGCGTTTAATTAAGTCGACATCGTGACGAATTTTAGCGAGTAAGCCTTTTTGTGCTGAAACTGGATAAACAGTGCTGCTGTCAATATTGAGCATTTTTGCAGTTGTAGTGCATTGGGTATTAATGCTTTTGTTTATCGCGGCTTCATCTTTTAATTCATCCCATAAAGTATCAATTTTATTCAGCGCAACTATTTGTTTTGTTTGTTCGCCGCCTAAGGGTTGTACATAGTGTTGCCACATTTCCATATCTGATTTTGTCACACCGGTATCGGCAGCCAGCACGAAGATAATGGCTTGTGCATTTGGCAACATATTGAGTGTTAGTTCTGGTTCAGTCCCCAGGGCGTTTAAACCAGGCGTATCGAGAATGGTTAAGCCTTCTTTGAGGAGTGGATGCGGGAAACTGATCATTGCATGGCGCCACATTGGAATTTCAATTTTGCCGTTCGGGTCAACATGGGCAGTGTCTTCTGCCGAATGCAGTGCGAGCTTAATCGCTTCTTCTTGGCTCACTTTTTTTGTTCGAATAATTTCCTGAAAAGATTCAGACATGGCTTCGGACGAATTGGTGTCTAAATCCATATGGGTCCAGTTAACCGGATCTTTTTTCAACTCACTAATACTGGCTTCTTCAAGACGAGTTTCTATGGGTAGTAGGCGGATATAGTTTTTATTGGTGTCGTTATCGTAAAATAATTCGGTTGGGCACATGGTGGTACGGCCAGCCTCGGAAGGCAGCAGACGGCGGTCGTATTCGGAAAAGAAAATGGCATTAATTAGTTCGGTTTTTCCGCGTGCAAATTCAGCGACAAAGGCAATGGTTAGATTGTCACTTTTTAATGTTTGGATAAGATCAAAAATACGCAGTTCAACTTCACTGCTACTCATTTTGTTGGTTTCTAGCCAGGTTTGGAAACTCTTAATGGATGAAACCAGTTCAGATTTCCAACGGCCATAGGCCTGCATTTGGTCTGTAAAACGATCGGTAGCCATCTAATGTACTCGATAAAAATTTATAATTTAATAAATATAGCCTTAAATATCAGTAAAGTACACGCTTTTATTGAGCTATCACATTAAAATGTGATGTCAATTCGACATGCAACTTTACCTTTTATATACGGGTTATCGGCACGGGGCTGGAATTTTTAACTGAAATTAGCCTAATTCCATTTGAGGATATTTAGTTTTTGGTGGCATTAATGATGATTTCGGGAATGTTTTCGAGTAATTCGAGTGACAATGTTTTCTGGCGACTTCTAGCCCCTTTGAGTATACGAATGGCTTTTTTAGGTAGATTCAAGTTTTTTGCTAGATACTGAATAAGATATTGATTGGCCTTGCCATCGATCGGTGAGGCTTTAAGGCGAATCTTTAGCCGATCACCCAACACGCCGCTAATTTCATCACGGCTGGCATTGGGTTGTATCAGGACATGGAGTGTTAAGACATTGTTTTTCCAGTTAAAAAAGGTGGCTTGCATTGGGGAAGGAAAGATTTCTAAATTGATATATAAGTAGTTCTACGAAGGCCATTTTGACAAAAATGAGTGCAAACAGGGCAAACATGGGTGACAAATCCAGCCCCGACATGGGCTTAATATAGCGGCGGATAGGACGCATAATGGGGTTGGTGAGCTGACTAATAAGCCCAACCATTGGGTTATAACCGGTCGGGTTAATCCAGCTGATAACGGCAAGAATAAGAATGCCGAAAATATAAATATTTATCCATAGCCCGACAAGCTCAGCTAAAGCCCATCCGATAACACCGGGAAAGGCCGGCATTGGCTGGCCGGGTAAAAGTCCAATAATCAATAATTCGATGGTTTGTAGAGTAATCATCAACACGACGGCTGAAAAGTCGAGCCCGCGGAAACTGGGTATAAAGCGACGCATAGGCATCAGTGGCGGGTTGGTAACCTTGTAAATGAATTGGGAAATCGGGTTGCTAAAATCAGCTCGTACCCATTGAAACAAAAAGCGCAGCATCACGGCAAGAATATAAATGCCAAACAGGGCGCTAATTAAAAAAGTACTGGCGTTTCCAAGATGTGGACCCATATTTTTTCCTACGTGTGTTTAATTTAATTTTGGCTTTGATCGAGCTCAACCGCGAGTTCTTTAGAGCGATCATAGGCCGCTTGCATGGCTTTGCCAAATATACCGACTAAGTCATTTTGCATAAAGGTATTAATAGCCTGCTCGGTTGTGCCACCGGGCGAGGTTACGCGTTGTCGTAATGTCGCGCTAGTTTCGCTTGATTGTGAAGCTAACGTCGCGGCACCGAGCGCGGTTTGTATTGTCAGTTGATGCGCTGTTTTACCGTCTAAACCTAACTTTTCGGCTGCTGCCTGCATCGCCTCCATCACTAAAAAGTAATAAGCCGGGCCGCTGCCCGAAAGCGCTGTCACGGCATCTAGTAAGTCTTCACTATCAACCCAAAGTGCTATTCCAGTTGATTTAATAATAGTATCGGCATATTGACGTTGTTCTGAAGACACAATTTTATTGGCATAAAGCCCCGTTGCACCACATTGGACTAAGGCCGGTGTATTCGGCATGGCGCGTATCATGGCAACGTCTGAATTAAGCCATTTTGTCAGAGAATCGATGTTGAGTCCCGCGGCAATGGATAAAAATACTGCGTGGCTATTGCTGGCATTTAAGCCGCTTAATACCTCACGCATAGCCTGCGGTTTGACTGCCAGTACCACCACATCAGATTGCTCGATAAGACTCTGGTTTGAAGTGGCGGGGGTAATAGAAAAATCTTTGTTGAGGTTTTCGAGTACTTCCGCGGAGGGGTCATATACCTGAATACTTAGCTTGAGCGTGTTATCGGCCACCAGACCACCAATAATACTGCGAGCCATATTGCCGCCGCCAATAAAGCCGACTGAAAAAGAGCGGTTTGATGTTGTCATAGTGCGTACCCTATCATATTGCTAGTCCAAAAAAGCATGCTTCTAGTTTCGCGCACCAAAAATTGCGGTCCCCACCCTTACCATGGTTGAACCCTCGGCAATAGCCACTTCGAGATCGTTACTCATGCCCATCGACAGGGTATCCAGGGTCGGGTTAGCTGGTAAATTTTCAAATAAGCTACGAACTGAGGCAAAAGCAGCGTGTTGTTGTTCGACATTGGCCGTTGCAGGTGGAATAGCCATGAGTCCGTGGAGTTCAAGCTGGGGTAATTGTGCAATGGCTTTGCTTAAAGCGTTTAATTCATCCGGGTGAACCCCAGATTTTTGCGTTTCATTGCCAATATTAACCTGAATACAAACTTTTAATGCTGGCATATCGCCTGGCCGTTGCTCATTTAAGCGCTGTGCAATTTTCAGGCGGTCAATACTATGTACCCATTGAAAATTTTCGGCAATCGCCCGTGTTTTATTCGACTGGATCGGGCCGATATAGTGCCAATCCAGTGCAAAGCCCTGTTCTTTTAACGTTGCTATTTTGGGTAAGGCATCCTGTAGATAATTTTCGCCAAAACGAACTTGCCCGGCCTTGGCAGCCTGAATGACGGCCTCAGCGGGCTGGGTTTTACTGACCGCCAGCAACTGGATGCTTTTTGTATTCCGTCGACAGGCAATTGCGGCATCTGTGATACGAGTTTGTACGGCTTTAAGCCGTTGGCTTAGACTATTCATTCGAATTTATCATTACTTTCAATAAGTTGTTACTTGCCACAGGATTGCGGACAAGGTAGTTTAGAAAGCTGGAAGCTGGCCGATAAACAATACTCAGCTAGACTACTTATATAAACTACCTTATGTACAGAATCTTTTAGCCTTATTTGTTTAGCTGGCTTTAATAAACGCAATAACACGGCATGCTCAGGACATATTGTACGACAATATTTGTAGCGAGTTATACTCAATCTGTAAGGATTAGAAACTCGCATTAAATTTAGGAACAACAATTTAAATTATGGATATTACAGAATTACTTGCCTTTGGCGTAAAAAATGGTGCTTCAGATTTACATTTATCGGCCGGATTACCGCCGATGATTCGGGTTGATGGTGATATTAAGCGGATTAACGTTCCCCCATTAGAGCATAAAGAAGTTCACTCGCTTGTTTATGACATTATGAATGATAAACAACGCAAAGATTATGAAGAATTTCTGGAGACTGATTTCTCCTTCGAAATTCCCGAGCTGGCGCGTTTTCGGGTTAATGCCTTTAACATTAACAAAGGTGCTGCCGCCGTTTTTCGAACCATCCCATCTAAGGTCTTAAGCCTGGAAGAATTAGGTTGCCCGGGTATTTTCAAAGAGATCTCTGATGTTCCCCGTGGTGTTGTTTTAGTGACCGGCCCAACCGGCTCAGGTAAGTCGACTACCCTGGCCGCAATGATGGATTATAAAAATGAGAAAGAACACGGACATATCCTGACAATTGAAGACCCCATCGAATTTGTACACGAAAGTAAAAAATGTCTGGTTAACCAGCGCGAAGTGCATCTGCATACACACGGTTTTAATGAAGCGCTTCGCTCTGCTCTACGTGAAGATCCGGATATTATTCTTGTCGGCGAGTTACGCGATCTGGAAACGATTCGACTGGCTCTAACGGCTGCCGAAACCGGTCATTTAGTTTTTGGAACTTTGCATACCAGCTCTGCCGCAAAAACAATTGATCGAATTATCGATGTGTTTCCGGCCGCTGAAAAAGATATGGTTCGTTCAATGTTATCGGAATCGTTACGTGCCGTTATTTCACAAACACTGATGAAAAAAATTGGTGGTGGCCGTGTTGCGGCACATGAAATAATGATTGGTACACCGGCTATTCGAAATTTAATTCGTGAAGACAAAGTCGCGCAAATGTATTCTGCCATACAAACAGGTAACAACGTGGGTATGACAACGCTTGATCAAACCTTGCAGGATTTGGTCGCGCGTGGCATTGTCAGTAAGCAAGAGGCTAGATCCCGGGCCATGAACAAGGCCGATTTCGAATAATGTGAATAGTTCGAATAGTGAGAACGCATAAAAGCCTTCTCAAAATGCCTACTTACTAATGTAAGCTCCGCATTTTCGTTGGCTTTTGCCTTGCACTCTGCGTTCTCACTATCCGAGCGGCGTAGGGTTGTAAAAATAATTTAGGATCGTTTAATGGATTTTGAATCGTTATTAAAATTGATGGTGCATAAAAATGCATCGGATTTATTTATCACTGCTGGTGTTGCGCCGAGTTTGAAGGTGAACGGTAAGTTGGCGCCAGTTACTCAGGGTACTTTAACGCCGACGCAATCGCGTGAAATAGTGATGAGCATTATGACGCCGGAACAACGTGAAGAGTTTGAGCGTACGAGTGAATGTAATTTTGCCATCTCGGCAAGTGGTATTGGCCGTTTTCGGGTGAGTGCTTTTATGCAGCGCAATCACGCCGGGATGGTGTTGCGTAAAATTGAAACCAAAATTCCGACAATTGAAGAGTTAGGCTTACCGGATATACTTCGGGATCTGGCGATGACCAAGCGTGGTCTGGTTTTGTTTGTGGGGGCAACCGGCTCCGGTAAATCAACTTCACTTGCTTCGATGATTGGTTTTAGAAATAAAAACAGTACCGGTCATATTATTAGTATCGAAGATCCGATTGAATATATTCATCACCATGAAGGTTGTATTATTACTCAACGTGAAGTGGGTCTTGATACTGAATCGTTCCAAACTGCATTAAAAAATACTTTGCGCCAGGCACCCGATGTCATACTCATCGGTGAAATACGAACCCGTGAAACGATGGACCATGCGATCGCTTTTGCCGAAACAGGGCATCTTTGTTTAGCAACCCTGCATGCGAATAATTCCAACCAGGCAATGGATCGTATTATCAACTTTTTCCCTGAAGACCGACGGAATCAGTTATTGCTTGATTTGTCCTTAAATATGAAAGCCTTTGTTGCGCAACAACTTATACCCAAACCCGATGGTTCCGGTCGTGTACTATGTGCCGAGATATTAATTAACACACCTTTAATGTCTGATTTAATTCGTAAAGGCGATGTTCATGAAATGAAAGGTTTAATGTCACGCTCAAGGCAAAATGGCATGTTAACCTTTGATCAGGCTTTATATGATTTATACAAAGATGGTGAAATAACCTACGAAGATGCGATTAATCATGCTGATTCTGCAAATGAATTAAGGTTAATGATTAAACTTGGTGAGTCGCAAGGCGATGCTGATTCTATTTCGGCTGCATTAGATGGTGTGACGATTGAAGAAACAGATTAAGTTTGTCTTTTATTTTGTAACTTAGAAAAGGGGCGTAATGCCCCTTTCCTATTTATATTTCCTATATTCAAAATATTTAAATCAAAATTCAGGTTAAGTAATGTTTAGTTAGCAAGAATACTGGTATGTAAAATGCCAATTTCTTTACCACTATGTCTAACGGGTATTGAAAGTTGAATGCTGCTTAACTTTGTTGTTGGATCAGCTTTCACTTTTTTAGAATTCCAGATTTTACCGCGGATCGCTTTTGTAAATGCGGGGCGATTTGAAATATTAAAGATAGCTGGCTTTTTGCTGCCCGCAACAAAGTTACCTTTATTGTCGCGTAAAAATAATTTTCCGAGTGATTTATCTTTGTCCCAGTCAAGCAATCTTTTTCCTGCCTTGCTGCTTAACAAGGCTCTAACTTTCGCGTTTGAAGCGGGTAACGATTGCCATGTTTTATTATCCATTTTCGTTTTACTATTGTTAGAGCGCATAACGGCTTTAACAATAATCGGGTTTTTAGCCCATTCGGTTAATTTTATTTTATAAATATTAAGCTTCGTCTGTAGCTCAGGTGAAAGTTCCGTTGCTTGTACAGCAGAGAAACTGAGTAGTGATATTAATAGCGCTGATATAATTTGTACGAAAGAAGATTGTATTGTGTTTGTCATTTTATTATTCCTTTAAGTAGTGCTTGTCCAAATATTTTGAGTGGCGAAGATTAAAGAACTACAGCAAATAAAACTATGAAGTGGTTGGCATTATAAATGTGGAACTAAAAGTTTGTGACGAGTTTCAATATAATTTTGTTAGCAGGAATAATAGCTAATGGGATTGCAGTGCTTATTTATTATGTCTGACCATAATTGTGCCGAAATATAGACTAACTCTAAATTTTCGCCGGTTTGTGGCGGGCATAAAACCGCTGGGAGCTTCCAAAGGGGAGAGGTGCCATTCTCTCTTTTTCTTGCCCGCGAGGTGTATATCCCGTTGACTATATATAATGGATTTCAGGTGTAATAGCAGAATGACTTTTTTTCATGGCCAGTATATGAATTTGGCTAAGTTTGAATTTATATTAGGCAAAAAATGGCGAGTTAAGTTTGTAGGTACTATATTCAGTGAGTGGTGAACCGGGTTGCTATCAATATTGTCAAACAAGTTCTGATACCAACTATAACTGTCAGGCTAAAAATAATATAAGGAACAGGTGAAAGATGAAAATTGCAATGATTGGTTTGGGAAAGATGGGTGGGAATATGGTTCGCCGACTAGTGGCTGATGGTCATGAGGTTGTTGTATTCAATCGCTCATCGGGTACGGCAATAAAATTGTCAAAAGAACTTGATAATGTTATTCCCGTTACTCAACTTGATGACTTAATTAAGGCGCTTACACCACCGCGTATTGTCTGGTTAATGGTGCCCCATCAGGTCGTAGATCAAAGTATTTCAGATTTATTAAACGCGGGTATGTCAAAAGGCGATATTTTGATTGATGGTGGTAATTCAAATTTTAATTTAAGTAAACAGCGGGCAGTCGATCTTCAGCAATTAGGTATTCATTTTGTGGACTCCGGTACATCCGGCGGCGTGTGGGGTCTTGAAAATGGTTATAGCATTATGGTGGGCGGCAGTGATGAAGCCGTCGCCATTATTCGTCCAATATTGGAGTCCTTAGCGCCTGCAAAAGACAAAGGTTGGGGACATGTGGGGCCGGCCGGTGCAGGGCACTATGTGAAAATGGTTCACAACGGGATTGAGTATGGAATGATGCAGTCGTTTGCAGAAGGTTTTGAGCTTCTTGAAGCCAAGGACGAGATGAATCTGGATTTGCAGCAAATTTCAGAAATCTGGCAGCATGGCAGTGTGGTGCGATCATGGTTACTTGATTTAATGGTGGATGCTTTTTCCAGCGATAAAAGTTTATCGTCACTCAGTGATTATGTTGACGATTCCGGTGAGGGACGCTGGACAGTACAAGACTCAATTAATCTCGCGGTACCAACACCCGTATTAACACTGGCTTTACAAATGCGTTTCCGTAGCCGCCAGGATAATTCTTTTGCGTGTAAGGTACTAAATGCAATGCGTGCTGGTTTTGGTGGGCATAGTATTCATCCGGTTGAATAAATTCTAGAGGGATAAATGGAAGAAACGTTAACAACCCAATGTTTAGGTGAGCCAACGGAGCCAACCAATATTGTTATTTTTGGAGCGGGTGGTGATTTAACCAAGCGCAAGCTGATACCGGCTCTAGTGAAAATGTTGCGCTGTGGTTTGTTGCGTCCTGAGAGTAAAATTATTGGTGTCCTAAAAGGTCGGACTTATGAAGTCTGGCTAAACAGTTTGCGTCAGGGATTGTCGGATTATTCAGCCGATATTGAAATGAACGATCAACAATGGACAGAGTTTTCTTCCCGCTTAAAAATGGTCAGTGGTGATTTGCAAGATGAGAAAACATACACAGACTTAACGGCTTCACTTGAATTATTAGATGCACATACCAATGCCATGTTTTATTGTGCTGTGCCACCTGATTGGTACACTACGATTGCTGCGGGCTTACATAAGCATGGTCTGGATGATGAAACTAATGGTTTTAGGCGGGTAGTTATTGAAAAACCCTTTGGTATGGATTTAGAAAGTGCCCGCCAGTTAAATCACGATCTGCAGGAATTATTAAATGAATCTCAGATATACCGTATCGATCATTATTTAGGCAAGGAAAGTGTACAGAACCTGTTAGTTTATCGCTTTGCAAATAGTATCCTTGAGCCGTTATGGAATAGAAACTTTATTGACCATATTCAGATCTCGGCAGCTGAAGCGATTGGTATAGAATACCGTGCAAACTATTATGAAAAATCTGGCGCCTTACGTGACATGATCCAGAGCCATTTAATGCAGGTGATGACATTGGTTGCGATGGAACCCCCGGTTGAATTTACCGCTGATGCCGTGCGTGACGAAAAAATAAAAGTATTACGAGCTGTTCGTCATTTAGAACCTGAACAGGTTAAACAGCAAACGGTTGCAGCACAATACAGTGCTGATAAAAGTGGTAAGGAAAAACTTAATGCCTATGTGGCCGAAGAAGGTGTGTCCCCCGACTCCGTAACTGAAACATTTTCCGGGGTTCGGTTTTACATAGACAATTGGCGCTGGCAAGGTGTTCCTTTTATTCTCTGGACGGGGAAACGTTTACCCAAACGTGTTTCTGAAATTGTTATTCGTTTTCGTAAACTACCGTTTAATTTATTTGATACGCATGCTACGCCCCCTATTGCTAATTCACTGGTTTTTCGTTTACACCCGGATGAAGGTATTTTCTTACGAATGAATGCAAAAATGCCAGGCTTGACCACGGATACACAGCGAATGGTGATGCGCGCACCTTACTCGGAAGATGGAATGGATGTTTCTGATGCCTACGAAGTATTAATACATGATGTGTTAACGGGCGATGCAACTTTGTTTTCACGCGCCGATGAAGTTGAAGAGTCGTGGTCTATTATTGAGCCAATATTAAATGGATGGAAAGACCGTTTATCTGTCGAGCGCTATCGTTCCGGGACATGGGATATTCCCGGAATGGATGCGTTGTTTGAAGATTGCGTTGGCGGATGGCATAAGCCAAGCAAAGGAAAGTAAAATAAACTAAAGTGCATAAATGGTTTGTATATAAGGGGTTTGAGCAAGCCGCACAAGCAGCGGCTGAGTTTATTGCGGATAGAATTGAAGCGAGTATTCAACAAAAAAATATTTGTCATATCGCCTTGCCCGGTGGTAACACGCCAAAATATTGTTTAACTTATCTGGCGAAAAAAAAATTACCCTGGCAAAAAGTACATTGGTATTTGGGTGATGAACGTTGCTTTCCAGCTGGGCATGTGGAACGTAACGATGTGATGTTAGATAAATATTTATGGTCTAAAATAAGCGGTACGCATATTTACAGGATGCAAACGGAAAAAGGTGCCGAAGAGGCGGCTGCAGTATATCGTGATGTTATTGACGACGTTGGTTCTTTTGACATTGCATTTCTTGGCCTCGGTGAGGATGGGCATACGGCGAGTTTGTTTCCCGGTAATGATGCTTTAGGTGATACACGTTCGGTTGTTCCCGTCTACCATTCACCTAAACCACCCGGTGAACGAGTATCACTGAGTGTGGCAACCTTAAAGCGAACATTAAACCGTGTCGTATTGGTCGGCGGAAAGGAAAAGGCACCGATAATCGCCCGCATTAAGGCGGGTGAATCATTACCTGTCAATTGTATTGGTGATATTGACTGGTTTGTTGATGAAGCGGCTGTTGTTTCGAGTATTTGAAAATAATATCTGGATTAATTGAATCTGTAAACTATGCCAATGATACATAAAGCTAATGGTATGTAAATTTTTAGAACTTCATTTTGTACTACATGTTATTAGATAAATCGCTATTTTTGTTTTTTAATAAGTATTACTTTTATACGTTATAAGGAGGCTTACGCAATGAATATGCAAGAAATACGCAGTAGGGCAAAAGACTTTGGTATTAAAACATCACATATAAGTAAGCTAAAATTAATTCAGGAGATCCAGGCTTCTGAAAGCAACTTTAATTGTTTTGCATCGGCTGCGGAAGGCGAATGCGATCAAATGAATTGTTTGTGGCGCGACGATTGTTTTGCTGCCGCGAAAAAGTTACACAGTTAGGTTACGGTTATTTAACAGTCTTTATTGCCTGTTGGTATAAACGAACATAATGCTCGGCACTGGTATGCCATGAAAAGTCGCCACTCATGGCGTTGCGTTGCAGTTGACGCCATTGGTCTGACTGCTGATACATAACGAGCGCCCTTTTAACGGTTGTTAAAAGGGCAGCAGCATTTTTTTCTTTAAGCACAAAACCATTAGCTGTGCCGTAGGCCATATTTTTTTCACTGGCGTCGATAACAGTATCAGCCAGTCCGCCGACGGGCGCAACGATGGGTAAAGTGCCATAACGCAAGCTATATAACTGGTTAAGGCCGCAAGGTTCAAATATAGAGGGCATTAAGTAGATGTCGCTGGCGGCTTCAATTCGATGTGCAAGGGCTTCATCATAACCAATGGTAACGTGCAGTTTGTTCGGGTGTTGACTGGCCCAGTTGGATAACTGGAGTTCATAATGCGACTCACCTGTGCCAAGAATAACAAATTGAAGCGGTAGTGATAACATTGTTTTCATCGAATCCAGAATAAATTCTAGCCCTTTTTGTTCGACCAAACGGCTGACCATGCCAATGAGAGGAATAGTGGGATCAACCGGTAATGATAATGCTTGTTGCAATGCTGTTTTATTAAGTGATTTTTTATTTAATGAACGGCGGTTATATTTTTGTTCCAGGTAGTGATCGGTTCCCGGGTTCCAGTGTTTTTCATTGATGCCATTGAGTATCCCACTAAGATCTTTTTTTCGATGTTTTAAAAGGCCGCCCAGGCCATAACCGTATTCTGGTTGAAGAATTTCTTTAGCATAGTTCGGGCTCACGGTTGTTATTTTATCGGCATAAGCCAGCCCGCCTTTTATAAAGGATAATTGCTCGTAAAATTCCAGTCCTTCTGGATGCCAGAGTTTTTTGGGTAGTTTTAAATCAAGAAAGGTCTGTTTGTTAAAAACCCCCTGGTAGGCGAGGTTGTGAATCGTAAAAATAGTGGCGGGTCTTTTTGAATGCAGGCTTAACAACGCAGGAACAAGGCCCGATTGCCAGTCATTACAATGCACCACATCGGGGTACCAGCTTAAGGCCAGCTTATTTAAAGCGATATCAACGGCGGCATAGCAGAATATAGCAAAGCGAAGTGCATTATCATCCCACTCACGACCATGTTGATCCATGTAAGGGCCGCCCGGGCGATTGAATGCGGCAGGACAATCCACTAGCCAGACAATAACATGGCTGCCGGGCAAACGAGTTTCAATAATTTTAATCAAATGATTATGGTAGTGAGTTTTTGCCAGAATTTTAATTTTCTTAATTTTCTTAAGGACTTCAGGATAAGCCGGTAATAATAATCGAACGTCCTGTGATTGTTTTAATAAAGCGGCTGGCAAACTGCCGGCAACATCGGCCAGGCCGCCGGTTTTAATCAGTGGAAAGGCTTCGCTGCTCAGATAAAGAATTTTACTCATGGTGTTTTTTTGAGTATCAACCCGGCCAGTGGCGGGAGTGTTAATTTTAGAGATGCTGGTTGGTTCATCCATTTAATGTTTTCAGCCTGAATAGTGGAATGGCTACCGGCATTACTGCCTGAATAATAGTCCGAATCAGAATTAAAAAGAATTTGATACTCTGCAACTTCTGGCACACCAATGCGGTAGGCTTCCCGTACTATGGGGGTAAAATTTAAGACAATAATAATAGATTCATGTTCTGATTTTCTTAAGTAGGATAAAACAGATTGTTCCGTATCATGACAGTCGATCCATTCAAATCCTATATCATCAAAATCATACTGGTACAGAGCAGTTTGTTGCCTGTATAAGTTATTCAGATCCGCTACAAGTTTTTTAACGCCAGCATGGAGAGGATATTGCAGCACATACCAGTCGAGTATTTTATCGTGGTTCCATTCTTCACCTTGGCCGAACTCACAGCCCATAAACAAAAGTTTTTTCCCGGGGTAGGTGAACATATAGGTATAAAGTAAGCGCAAGTTTGCAAATTGTTGCCATTCATCGCCTGGCATTTTATACAGCAGAGAACTTTTACCGTGTACCACTTCATCGTGCGAGAAAGGCAGGATAAAATTTTCGCTAAACAGGTACAAAAGGCCAAAGGTTAATTGATCGTGGTGAAAATGACGATGGACAGGATCCTTTGAACAATACGTCAGGCTGTCATGCATCCAGCCCATATTCCATTTCATACTAAAACCCAACCCGCCGATATTCGTTGGTCGTGTTACCTGCGGCCATGCAGTGGATTCTTCTGCCATCATCAATGTGCCGGGAAAGTGAGAATGCGTTGCTGTATTTAATTCGCGAAGAAATTCAATGGCTTCAATATTCTCGTTGCCGCCATGACGGTTAGGCAGCCAGTCGCCTTTTTCGCGTGAATAATCCAGATAAAGCATTGAAGCCACGGCATCGACGCGTAAGCCGTCGATGTGATATTCCTCTAACCAGAACACCGCGCTTGATATCAGAAAGTTTTTAACTTCATTGCGACCATAGTTATAAATTAATGTGCCCCAGTCACGGTGTTCGCCGCGGCGTGGATCTTCATGTTCGTATAATGCACTGCCATCAAATTTTGCTAGACCGTGTGCATCTTTTGGAAAATGTGCCGGTACCCAGTCGAGTAAAACACCAATATTATGTTGATGACAGTAGTTCACAAAATAACGAAAATCATCCGCGTCGCCAAAGCGGCGGGTTGCGGCAAAGTAGCCCGTGGTTTGATAACCCCAAGAGGCGTCCAGCGGGTGTTCGGTAATGGGTAGCAATTCAATGTGAGTAAAGCCGGTCTCTTTTATATAATCGACCAGCCGATGCGCGAGTTCACGATAATTCAGAAACTGACCCTTGTTATCCCGCTGCCATGAACCCAGATGACACTCGTAAATAGACAGTGGTTCATGCAGCCAGTTGCGTTGCTCTCTGGCTTTTAGCCACTTTTGGTCTTGCCAGTTAAATGTAACAGCATCACGAATGACGGAGCCCGTGCGTGGTCGCAGTTCAAGTTGCTGTGCATAAGGATCTGATTTGGATTGAATTTTTCCGGAACGGCTATGTCGGATTTCAAATTTATACAATGCGCCGTTTTTTACTTCAGGAATAAAAAGTTCCCATACACCACTTGCTCCACGTGAACGCATCGGGTGACAGCGACCATCCCAGTGATTAAAGTCACCAATCACACTCACGCGTGAAGCATTGGGTGCCCAGGTGGCAAACTGCACCCCGCGAATTCCATCAATTGTTTTAACATGCGCTCCCAGAATTCGGTAAATGTACAGATGTTTGCCAGCGGAGAACAGGTTTAAATCATAATCCTCTATTTGTGGTTTAAAGCTATAGGGGTCGTAATAGGAATTCTCGCCATTTGTTCTACTGGTGCAGGTAACCAGGTAATGTTCTTCAATTTGATCAAGTTGCTCCAGGCAGACAAAAAAGTCGCTATTAGCTAGACGCAGTGTCGGGATATTTTTTTCGCCAATGCTTAATTGATTTGTATCAGGAGAATAGAACAGGATATAGCTATCATGATGGGCTGTTTGCTTGCCTAAAACTTTAAATGGGTCGTGATGATTCGCTTGCGCGATCTTTTTGAGATCATCCTTTAGCGTTGCATGTATTAAGTTCGCTTTATCTGCTGCTGAGTTATTGAATCGGGGCATAAACAGACTATCCTTGATAGACACATATATTTTACATCAATAATCGTTGTTATGTATTGTATTTGTACAGAGTTACGCAGGTTCTGTACACACTTTCATTTTTCCATTTTGTAACACAAGCAGGCTTTAGTCAGGGCTATTATAAGGTTGAACTTAATTTTATGCCAAGTTACTAATATATATTGACACATTAATGTATGGGTAGTCGTGTTGCCGTCACTATAATGTCATGCTTGTTTAATATTGTTGATAAGGAATTTCTTTTACGTTTAAGTTATAAATCAATAAAGGTAAAAACACACGGATGAACAAACAAAAATCACCACGTTTTGTCAGTAACCTGACCCGTAATACCCTTGCGTTAATTATGGCGGGTGGCAGAGGAGAGCGACTAAAACATTTGACAATGTGGCGCGCAAAACCTGCCGTGCCATTTGGTGGGAAATTTCGAATCATCGATTTCCCACTTTCAAATTGCATTAATTCCGGGATCCGGCGGATAGGTGTTATCACCCAATATAAAGCCCATTCTCTTATTTTGCACATACAACGGGGTTGGGGGCATTTGCGTGGCGACTTTGGTGAATTTGTTGAGTTATTGCCAGCGCAACAGCGTATCGAAGCGTCATGGTATGCCGGTACGGCCGATTCAATTTACCAGAACCTGGATATTATCCGCTCGCACTCTCCCGATTATGTCTTAATCCTTGCCGGGGATCATATCTATAAAATGGATTATGGTGCGATGCTCGCAAAACATGTTGAACACAAAGCGGATGTCACGATAGGTTGCATTGAAGCACACCGGCAGCAAGCCTCTGCTTTTGGTGTAATGGGGGTCGATAAAAATTTACGCATTCATAGTTTTACTGAAAAACCTGAACAACCTGAAACCGTGCCGGGTAAGCCGGACGAATCGTTGTGTTCAATGGGTATATATATATTTAATACGGATCTATTGTTTGAATTATTAATCCGTGATGCGGATACGCCCAACTCCAGTCATGATTTTGGTAAGGATATTATTCCTCATGTCATCAATGAATACCGTGTGTTTGCTTATCCCTTTATTAATGCCAGTAGTGGTATACAGTCTTACTGGCGAGATGTGGGTACGGTGGATGCTTTTTGGGAAGCAAATCTGGAATTGATTGGCGTCACACCTGAACTCAATTTATATGATGATGAATGGCCAATCTGGACGAGTCAGGAGCAGTTACCACCGGCTAAATTTATTTTTGACGATGATAAAAGACGCGGCATGGCCATCGACTCAATGGTATCCGGTGGCTGTATTATTTCCGGCGCCAAGGTGCGTCATTCACTGCTTTTTTCGAATGTGACAGTCGATGATTATTCAAAGGTAGAAGCGTCGGTGGTGTTACCGGATGTGACCATTGGCAAGCACTGTAAAATTTACCATGCGGTGATTGATAAGGGTTGTGATATACCGGATGGATCCGTTATTGGGAAAAATGAAGAGGAGGATAAAAAGCACTTTTATATTTCACCAAATGGTGTGGTGTTAGTAACGCCCGAGATGCTGGGGCAGGTTATTCATCATGTCAGATAATAACAGCAATGCCTTGCCACTGAATCTGGTTATCTACTGGCATATGCACCAGCCTGAATATCGCGACCTGCGTAATGGCGAATACCATTTACCCTGGACCTATCTGCATACGATTAAAGATTATGTGGATATGGTTGCGCATCTCGAAAACAATGAGCAAGCACGTGCCGTGGTTAATTTTGCTCCCGTGTTGCTTGAGCAAATTGATGACTACGCACAGCAGCTCGATGGTTACTTGCATCATGGCAAGGCGCTAAGAGATTCGCTTTTATCTGCATTAGCTGATCCGGTTCTGTTTCTGGATCAGGAAAAACGTGTGCATATTATTAAAGCATGTTTACGTGCAAATAAAGAACGTCTGGTTGAGCGTTTTGCTATTTTTAAAATACTGACTGAAATGGCCGAAGTCGCGTTACAAAATTCAGAAAGACTAACGTATTATTCGCAGCAGTTTTTTGCCGATATGCTGGTGTGGTATCACTTGGCATGGATGGCCGAAACCGTACGTACAACCGACCAACGTATTATCGCATTAATGAAAAAGGGGCAGTGTTTCAGTGTACGTGATCGTCATCTGATGATTGAAATTCTTAATGAGCTGATCAGTGGTGTTATTGGGCGTTATAAAAAACTTGCCGAGAGCGGCCAGATAGAACTATCAATGACACCGTATGCACACCCGATTGTGCCACTACTCATTGATATTAAATCAACTCAACAGGCCATGCCTGATGCCGAATTACCGCTTACCAATGAATATCCTGATGGCTGGGAAAGAAGTCGTTGGCATATGCAAAAGGGCATTGAAGTCTTTAAACGCTATTTTGGTCGGCAGCCACAGGGTTGCTGGCCGTCCGAAGGCAGTATCAGTGCTGAAACCATCCAGCTTATTTCAGAGATGGGTTTTAAGTGGCTGGCCAGTGGTGAAACCGTATTGCGAAACTCATTACAAAAGTCGGATATTATTACGGACGATTGTATTCATGAAGCCTATCAATACCGCGATACTAATAGCGCCTGTTTTTTTCGGGATGATGGTTTGTCTGACTTAATTGGTTTTAAATATTCAAACTGGCATGCTGATGATGCGGTGGCGAATCTTATTCATCATCTGGAAACCATTGCAGAAAAATGCGTGGATAAACCCGATGCGATCGTATCCATCATACTTGATGGTGAAAATGCCTGGGAATATTATCCGCAGAACGGTTATTACTTTTTGAGTGCATTATATGAAAAGCTATCTCAACATAAAGGGATCCGGCTGACGACTTACAGTGAATACCTTGCTTCACATAAAACAAGAAAACCCATTAATGAAATCGTTGCGGGTAGTTGGGTATTTGGCACATTTTCAACCTGGATTGGTGACAAAGATAAAAACCGGGCATGGGATATGCTGGTTGATGTAAAAAAAGTGTATGACCGGGTTATTAATGAAGGGCAACTATCAGGAGAAGAATATGAACTTGCCAGACTACAATTGGCAACCTGCGAGAGTTCGGACTGGTTCTGGTGGTTTGGTGAATATAACTCAGCCGAATCTGTTGCAGCATTTGATGAACAGTATCGTTTGCATTTAAGTAATTTATATCAATTATTAAAGGTTGAACCGCCTGAATATCTGGCAAATGCATTTTCATTTGGTTCGGGTGACCCTGTTATGGGAGGCGCAATGTTGCCTGGTCAACAACCATAAATAATGGTCACCAATATCAATTACACTGAAGTAAATCGGCAAAGAGCAGCGGGTGTATTACTGCACCCCACATCATTGCCGGGGGCTGCGGACAATGGTGATATTGGGCATGAAGCTTATCGGTTTATTGAGTTTCTTCATGCTTGCGGTTTTAAAGTATGGCAAATGTTACCGTTAGGGCCAACGCATGATGACAAGTCACCTTATCAGTGCTTATCTTCGCATGCGGGTAACCCTGCGCTTATCAGTCTCGACTGGTTGTCGGATAAAGGCTGGCTTGAAAAGGGAAAGATTAATTTAAAAGAAAACGATGCAGCGTATCGTTCAGCCTGTTTGCAATTTTCGGCGGACTATTTTTATCAGTTAAAGGATCCGCTCTGGGAAAAAAATATTACAGAGTTTACCGAGGAGCATAATTACTGGTTAGCGAATTATGCTTTATTTATGGCTTTTAAGAAACGTTACAATAACAAGCCCTGGTATGACTGGCCTGAACCGGTTCGACACCGGGATAATGATGTTTTGAATGCAGCACGTCGGGATTTAGAGCCGTCGATCAAACAGATCATCTTTGAGCAGTTCGTTTTTTTTACTCAATGGCACGAGATCCGTGACTATGCAAAACACCATGGTGTACAACTTTTTGGTGATATGCCTATTTTTGTTGCGCGGGACAGTGCGGATGTTTGGGCGCAGCGAGAAAATTTTTTAATGGACAGTGATGGTGAAATGGTGTTTGTTGCCGGTGTGCCACCGGATGCGTTTACCGACAACGGGCAGCGCTGGGGTAATCCTCTGTATAACTGGCAGCAACTGGAGGCAACGGGTTTTAGCTGGTGGAAAGAACGTTTTCATACACAGTTAAAACTTTTTGATCTGGTGCGCATTGATCATTTTCGTGGCTTGCAAGCCTGCTGGCATATCCCTCAAACCGATGAAACCGCAATCAATGGTAGCTGGGTTGAAGTGCCGGGGCGGGCATTACTGAGTGAATTGTTCGAAACCTTTCATTATCTACCTTTGGTTGCCGAAGATCTGGGTGTGATTACGGAACAGGTGACGGAACTTAGAAAAGATTTTAATCTACCGGGGATGAAAGTTTTGCAATTTGCATTTGATGCCAATAACAGTACCCCGCATTTACCACACAATCATGAGGTTGACGATGTTGTGTATACCGGCACACATGATAACGATACAACATTGGGTTGGGTGGCTGATGAGAGAAATTATAACAAGGCCTACTTTGAAGAATACATTGATTTAAAAATTGAATCCGCCGAACAGGCAAGCTGGCTAATGATCCGTTTGGCAATGTCGTCGGTTTCTTTCTTGTGTATTTTGCCCATGCAGGATGTGCTCATGCTGGATTCGTCTGCACGTATGAATATCCCCGGGACGGTCACGGGTAACTGGCAATGGCGGTTTGAATGGCAACAGCTCAAAACGGAAAGAAAAGAGAAGTTGTCGCGCTTAATCACGTTGTATCAGAGGTAAAGTTATGTCAAAGGATAAAACATTATGTAATGTAAAACTACCGAAAATGCAAAGGCTGCCACGAGACAGTCAATCATTGGCAAATGATTTTGAACGTTACTTAACGCGTCATTTAGGCCGCTTTGTTGGTTGCGCGCCTTTTTACCTGTATGAAGCTTTGTCGTTCACAATACGTGACCGCATTATGATGAACTGGCGTAAAACCTGGAAGAAGCACGAACAAAAAGGGGTAAGAAAAGCATATTATATGTCGTTGGAATTTCTAATTGGTCGTTCATTAGGTAATCATATTCTTAATATTGGTTTAGACGTGAATACAAAAGCGGCAATGAATCAGTTTGCTTTACAGCTTGAAGAAGTTATTAGCGAAGAACAGGATGCGGGTTTAGGGAATGGTGGCTTAGGCCGTTTGGCTGCCTGTTTTATGGACAGTTGTGCAACATTAAAGCTTCCTGTTATTGGTTATGGTATGCGCTATGAATACGGTATGTTCCGACAGGAAATTGAAAATGGCTACCAGATCGAAGGGCCTGATCACTGGTTGCGCGATGGTAATCCCTGGGAGCTTGAGCGCCCTGAGTACACGCAGTTGATCAAGTTTGGCGGGCGTGTGGAAAAACACACCGAACATGCTGGTAGTACACGGAGTGTCTGGATAGATACATCGGATGTTCTGGCAATACCTTATGATGTTCCTGTGTCGGGATATCAAAATAAGACTGTTAACACTTTGCGCTTATGGAGCGCGAGTGCAACCAATGTTTTTAATCTGGATGATTTTAATGCCGGCAGTTATTCTGAAGCTGTCGAAGCAAAAAATGATGCTGAACATATTACGATGGTACTTTATCCGAATGACAGCAGTGAAAATGGTAAGGAACTACGTTTAAAACAACAATACTTTCTGGCATCGGCCAGTCTGCAAGATGTTTTTAGAATGTGGAGCCTGAATGAAGATAATGACTTTAGTCAGTTTGCAGAACAAAATGTTTTCCAAATGAATGATACCCACCCAACAATTGCAGTTGCTGAAATACTGCGACTGTTGATTGATGAAAAACATATGTCATGGGATGCGGCCTGGAAAATAACAACTCAAACAATGGCCTATACAAACCATACTTTATTACCCGAAGCACTGGAGAAATGGCCAGTGACATTATTTGAGAAATTATTACCGCGCTTATTGCAGATCATTTATGAAATTAATGCACGTTTTCTTCAACTGGTTTCCAGACAATGGCCGGGTGATACCGATAAGCAGATCAGAATGTCGATTATCGAAGAAGGTGATGTTAAGTATGTACGGATGGCCTATCTTGCCATTGTTGGAAGTTTCTCGGTCAATGGTGTGGCGGCTTTACATTCCAGATTATTGGTTAACGGCTTATTTAAGGATTTTTATGAATTATGGCCGGAGAAATTTAACAATAAAACCAATGGTGTTACACCACGCCGATGGATGGCGTATGCTAACCCGGCGATGAGTTCGCTAATAACAGAAAAAATAGGCGATGAGTGGGTGCGGGATCTGGACGCAATCAGCCAGTTAAAAAAATATATTACTGATAGTGAGTTTTCGGAACGCTGGTTTGCCGTTAAAAAAGAAAACAAACAACGTCTTGCCGATTTAGTAAAAGAAAAGTGCAATGTTGATTTTGATGTTAATGCATTATTTGACGTTCAGGTAAAACGCATTCATGAATACAAACGGCAGCTGTTAAATTTATTACATGTTATTCATTTATATGATCGTATTAAGCGCGGCGATATCGAAAACTGGACGAATCGTTGTGTGCTGATTGGTGGCAAGGCGGCTCCGGGCTATCAGCTGGCTAAGAAAATAATCAAGCTGGTGAATAATATTGCCGATGTAATCAACAATGATCCACAGGTTGGCAATAAGTTAAAACTGGCCTTTATTCCTAATTACAGCGTTTCTAAAATGGAAATTATTTGTCCTGGAACCGATTTGTCAGAGCAAGTATCAACGGCGGGCAAGGAAGCATCGGGTACGGGTAATATGAAATTTATGATGAATGGTGCTATCACCATTGGTACCTACGATGGCGCGAATATTGAAATACTGGATGCGGTGGGAGAGGAAAACTTTTTCCTGTTTGGTTTAAAAGCCGATGAAGTAGAAAAACTACACACAAATTACAATCCTGAACAGATTGTAAATGATGACCAGGACTTAAAGCATGTGATGCATCTGTTGTCGTGTGGGCATTTTAATTCATTTGAGTATGGCATCTTCGATGATATTATTGGCTCATTACTCAACCCTTCTGACCCCTGGTTAACCCTTGCCGATTTCCGAGCTTATGTTAATGCTCAGAGTAGGGTCTCGCGCGCTTATTTTGAGCGGGTTAACTGGGTGAAAATGAGTATCACCAATACTGCTTGTAGTGGTTATTTTTCTACGGATAGAACCATGCAGGAATATAACGCGGACATCTGGAAACTAAACAACTGATATAGAATGTTAGGTAATAACGTCAGGTGCCTCACGCTTAAAACGTTTCTTTACTTCAGAAATACTGTTTGCAATGTCAATTAAATCTGCCAGTGCTGTTTGTGTCTCTAAGCCAAAATCTGATGGCTCGGTTGTATAGCGTTCAATATAAACACGTAAAGTTGCGCCTTCGGTGCCGGTTCCTGATAATCTAAAGACGATGCGAGAGTTGTCTTCAAACAGAATTCGAATACCTTGATTTTTAGTAACGCTGCTATCAACGGGGTCAACATAGCTAAAATCATCGCAAAGAACAACTTTATAGCTATTATAATTCTTGCCGCTGAGTGAGGCTGTTTGTGTTCTCAGGTTTTGTATTAATTCGTCTGCCTGCGCACTATCGAGTGCTTCATAGTCGTGTCTTGTGTAGTAATGGCGGCCATAATGTAACCAATGCGAATGCATTATGTTTTCAACAGATTGTTGCTTAATGGCGATAAGATTAAGCCAGAATAAAACTGCCCAGATACCGTCTTTTTCCCGGATATGATCTGAACCAGAACCAAAACTTTCTTCGCCGCAGAGTGTAATACGATTATCATCCAGCAGATTACCAAAATATTTCCAGCCAGTTGGTGTTTCATAACAATCAATACCCATTGACTCGGCAACCTTGTCGACTGCTCGGCTAGTGGGTAAGGAACGGGCGACACCGCGTACCCCTTGTTTGTAGCCGGGTAAAAGATGGGCATTGGCGCTCATAACTGCGAGGCTGTCACTCGGGTTGACGAAAAAATTCTGGCCGATAATCATATTGCGATCACCATCGCCATCCGAGGCAGCACCAAAATCAGGTGCAGACGCACCTGCATTTAATCGAGAAACCAGTTCGGTGGCATGCGTTAGGTTTGGATCAGGGTGTTCACCAGAAAAATCTTCCAGTGGTATACCATTGATGACGGCTCCCACATTGGCTGAAAGTCGTTTACTAAATATTTCTTTCGCATAGGGGCCGGTAACGGCATGCATGGCATCAAAACACATGCTGAGTCGGCCAGAGGTAAACAGCAATTTTATTTTTGGAAAATCAAACAGTTCTTCCATTAAGTCGGCATAGTCGGTAACCGAATTGATGACGCTGATTTTCATGGCTCCCATATAGTAGGTGTTTTGCTGATCCAGATTAATATTCTCAGCATCGGCAATTTGATAGTCAGTGATATTTTTACTTATTTCATAAACCGCATCGGTAAAAGAAGTGGGCGCTGGGCCACCATTGGTGATATTAAACTTGATACCAAAGTCACCATCAGAACCACCGGGATTGTGGCTGGCAGAAAGAATAATCCCACCGGCTGCATGATATTTTCGGATCAGGTGCGAAACCGCAGGCGTAGAGAGTAAGCCATTCTCTCCAACCATTACATGTTTAATGCCATTTGCTGCGGCAATTTTTAGAATAACCTGAATCGCATGGCTATTGTAGTAACGACCATCACCACCAAGGATTAGCAGTGCATTTTTTAAGTTATTTGCCACATTGAAAATAGCTTGAACAAAATTTTCCAGGTAATGTTGTTGCTGAAAGTGGCCTACCTTTTTACGTAAGCCCGAAGTTCCCGGTTTTTGATCCGGGAAAGCTTGCGTTTTTATTGTATTTATTTTCATTTTATCAAGTATCCTGCTCGTTCCTTAATATAACGCTACATATAAGATGAGCCTGTCATTTTAAGCTTTATTTTAGCAAAGGGTAAGTACCATAAGACGGTATATTGATTGTGATAACAGGGTATTGTAAATCTCCGCTAATCAACTAAATTAAAGTAATATCAATCGATACTAATCCCATGTCCGGTAGCGATAGTATTATCATAAATGTAGACACTGCTTCGCATTTCAACAACATTAGATCAAGTTAATGGGACAGCAGCGATCAATTATATAGAAAAATAAACAACTTAAAATAGACAACAACAGGATGGTTGCATCATGCCCAGACTTACCGAGTCAGGCTCATGGTTAGCACTCGCAGAACATTATCATGAGATTAAAGATATTCATATGCGAGAGCTGTTCGAAAAAGACTCGGGCAGATTCGTCCGTTATTCACTTGAACTTAATGATATTCTTTATGATTATTCCAAGAATCGTATAAACGAACAGACAGTCAAGTTACTATTGCAACTAGCAAATACTGTTGATTTACCTGCCTGGATAGAAAAATTATTCAACGCCGAGCCGATTAACCACACCGAACACCGCGCAGTATTACATACTGCATTACGTGAGCAGGGAAATAAGCCGATTATTATTAACGGCGAAGATATCCTTCCAGAAATAAAAGCAGAACGGCAGTGGGTAAAGAAACTGGCAGAAAAGATCAGAATACGGCAATGGCGTGGTGTAACAAACCAGGCGATTACGGATGTAGTGAATATCGGTATTGGTGGCTCGCATCTTGGGCCAATGATGGTAACGGAAGCTTTATGGCCGCATAGCCTGCATGATCTAAATATACACTTTGTTTCCAATATCGATGAAAATCACATTAATGATACGCTGGAAAATCTGAACCCTGAAACAACGCTGTTTATTATCGCATCAAAAACATTTACCACACAGGACACGATGGTTAACGCTAAAACAGCTCGGCAATGGTATATCAGTAAATTAGGTAGTGATAACCACATTGAGCGTCATTTTACTGCGGTGACTTCGAATGTAAAACTGGCAAGAGCGTTTGGTGTTGCAGATGAAAATATCTTTAAAATGTGGGATTGGGTTGGTGGGCGATATTCACTTTGGTCGGCTATCGGGCTTTCAATTGTGATTGCCATTGGCTCTGAACAATTTGATGAACTACTTGATGGGGCGTATGAGGCGGACCAGCATTTCAGGAACAGCCCGTTGGAAAAAAATATTCCGGTGATGATGGCTTTGTTGGGTGTCTGGTATAACAATTTCTTTGATGCGCAATCGATGGCGATTTTGCCGTACGATCAACATCTACATCATTTGCCCGCCTATTTGCAGCAAGCGGATATGGAAAGTAATGGTAAATATGTTGATCGACAAGGGAATGACGTGGACTATACCACCGGCCCGGTTATTTTTGGTGAAATTGGCATCGCTGGTCAGCATGCCTTTTTCCAGTTGTTACATCAGGGTACTAAACTGGTACCGGCAGATATTTTGGCACCCGTTTATAACTTCCATTGTATTACACGGCATCATCGTGCGTTGATGTCGAATGTTTTTGCACAAACAGAAGCGTTAATGCGCGGCAAAACAGAACGGGAAGTGTACGCTGAATTAAAAGCCGAAGGACTGGGTGATGAACAAATTAAACAACTCCTACCGTATAAAATATTTCCTGGTAACCGACCGACCAGTTCATTGTTGTTTGACACACTCAATCCAAAAACACTGGGTTCCATCATTGCATTATACGAACATAAGATATTTGTTCAGGGGGTAATATGGAATATTAATTCATTTGATCAATGGGGAGTTGAGTTGGGCAAGCAACTAGCAACCAGTATTTTGAGTGAGTTGAATGATGCTGAACCGGTCTGTACACATGACAGTTCAACCAATGGCTTAATCAATCATTACAAAAAACGACGCAAGCGTCAAAAATCGTAACTTTTTACAAGGACGAATATGAACATTCTGGCTGGTGATATTGGTGGTACGAATACTCGTGTTGTTTTTGCAGAAGTAAGCCCAAATGGCCGGCGTATTGTTGCTGAGAAAAAATACCGCAGTGCAAACTTTATTGGCCTTGCTCAGGTATTAGAACAGTTTCTTAGTGAATATAAAATTACAGATAATATTCATACTGCCTGTTTTGCTGTGGCCGGCCCGGTTAAAGCGGGTGCAGTCGCTGTCACCAATCTTAGCTGGGTTATTAATGAGGAAGCGTTAAGTGAACACTTTCAAATACCAAAGGTAAAGCTTATCAACGATTTTATTGCGGTTGTTTATGGTATTAGAGAACTTAATGATCTTGATAACTTAATTCTTCAGCAAGGAGAACTTAACAGTAAAACAAATAAACCCAATGCGGTTGTTATTGGCGCGGGTACGGGGCTTGGCCTAGCGCATAGGAGCTGGATAAATGACCGTTATGAGGCTTTTTCAACGGAGGCTGGGCATAGCGGTTTTGCGCCGGAAAATGAACAACAATGCCAACTGCTCCACTGGCTGCAAAAGAAACAGTCGCATGTTAGTTTGGAAACAGTTTTATCGGGTCGAGGGTTGCTTACGATTTATAAATTTTTTCGTGAGCAGGGAGTCATTTCGGAATCAGAAGTTGTTAATGAAGCAATGAAAAAAATGGATCCTGCACGGCTAATAACTGAATATGCACTCTCAGACAATGATGCGCTATGCCAAAAAACATTAGCGTGCTTTATCGATATATACGGTGCCGCCGCAGCAAATGCCGCCTTGTATTTTTATCCTGTCGATGAGGTTTATATTGCCGGTGGCATTGGCATTAAGATAAAAGATAAATTAAACGGACAACGTTTTACCGATGCTTTTACAAATAAAGGTTTAATGTCGTCCAATATGGAAAAAATCAGAATTAAACTGATACTCCAGGAAAATGTCGGGCTTTATGGAGCGTTAACCGTCGCATTTGATTTTTAGAAAACCTGCGTGGCATCAAACACTGGCCCATCAACACAAACCCGTTTCATCACAATACCATCGTCGGTTTTAACTTCAACCACACAACCGGCACAACCACCCACGGCACAGGCCATAAATTCTTCCAGTGACACCTGGCAGGGGATATTAAATTCAGCGGCCAAATCAGCTACTGCCTGTAACATGGGGTGTGGTCCGCATGAAAAAATTTCAACTTCATTGCGTTGCGTATCATCGAGTGATTCTAACCATAAACGGGCAAGGTCGGTAACGTAACCTTCATGTACACCGGGGTAGCCCTGCAAACTTGCAAGACGGCAGGGAATATTCCAGTCTTCCATCAGTGGCATGGTGGCGGTGACCTCAGTGGGTAAGCCGGGAATAATAATTTGTGAAGGTTGCGCGCTAAAAGGAAACGGAACTTCTGAACCTAGAATCATAACGGGTTGATAATGGTTGCGTTGTTTCTTTAATCCTTCGGCAATAAAGATCATGGGTGGCATACCCACACCACCACCGATTAATAATGGCCGTTTGTATTGTTTATGTAACTCAAACGGTTTGCCAATCGGGCCGAGTAAGTCGATAACTTCGCCCTGCTTGCGTTGGGCGAGTTTTTTTGTGCCTTCGCCAACAGCTTTATATAAAAAATCCACCATGCCGCTGGATGGTTCGGTGCGCATAATCGAAATAGGTCGACGCATGGGTAAGCTCGGTGCACATTGAATGTGTACAAAACTACCGGCTTTGGCTTCGTTTGCAATAATAGGTGCATGCACTCGTAGAATATATTGTTCACCTGGATATTTTTCATGTGAAATAATTTCAGCGAGTTCTACATTGATAGTGTCGCGGTGTTGTTTGTTGCTCATATTTTTGCCGTCATTCCCGCGCAGGCGGGAATCCAGTGGGTGTTATCATTAATTAAAGAGAGGGCAATTAGATTGTGATTTGGAAAAACTTAAATATTACTCCACAAGGTCTATATTACTTGCTCTGTTAGCTCCTGGATTCCCGCCTGCGCGGGAATGACGGGGTTGTTTTTTAAATTTACGGCTGCTTACTCTAATCTTTTTGGTAAACAATATCGCCATCAAGCAAGGTATGCGTTACTTTACCTTGCAACTCCCAATCTGCAAATGGGGTGTTGTGCCCAGCGCTAATAAATTGCTCGGGTTTCACTGTCCAATCAGTTGTTGGATTAAAAATACAAATATCTGCGGCGCTTCCTATGCAAAGTGTACCGGCCTCGATACCTAAAATTTTTGCCGGTTCGATCGTCAATTTTTCTATCATGCTATTTAGACTTATAACCTTGTCGTTAACGAGTCGTAAGCTAAGCGGTAATAGTGTTTCTAAACCACTGATACCAGGCTCCGTTGCGCTGAAAGGAGCCAGTTTTGCGTCAGGACAATGCGGTTGATGGTCGCTGCATAACACATCGATATGGTTCTGGTGTAAGCCAAGGCGAAGTCCTTCTTTATCACGTTGACTTCTTAATGGTGGAATAACATGACAGTTACTATCAAAAAAACCAATATCCAGATCAATTAAATGCAAGTGGTGGATACTGGTATCGACCGTTATCGGTAAGCCTTGTTTTTTTGCCTGAACAATCATTAGCAAAGCGTTTGCTGAGGATATGTGTGAGAAATGGGCGCGTACACCGGTTTGCTCGATTAACATTAAGTCGCGTGATACCGCAGCGGTTTCTGCCGACTCCGGAATAGCTGGCAAACCAAGCCGGGTCGAAATAGCGCCTTCATGGGCACAACCGTTATTGGCCAGGCCAACATCTTCGGCATGTAAAAAAATGGTCATACCACAACTTGCGGCGTATTCCATTGCACGGCGCATGACTAAAATATTTTTCAGTGGTTTTAAGCCATTACTCACACCAACACTTTTAGCTTGTTGTTTGAGCATAGCCATTTCACTTAAGTGTTCACCCTGTAAGCCCAGAGTGAGCGCCGCTTGCGTGACAACATGGCACTTTGCCGCACGGGCGGCGCGTTGGTAAATAAGTTCGGCAACGGCGGTGCTATCAATGCAGGGGTCGGTATCGGGTGGTATGCAAACCGTGGTGATCCCACCTGCGGCAGCGGCAGCAGTTTCAGATGCAATGGTGCCTTTATATTCCATTCCCGGTTCACGTAAACGAACACATAGGTCAACAATGCCAGGCATAACGATTTGATCGCTGGCATCGATTGTTTTATCGGCTTTAAAGTTGGCTGGTTTTTTACCGAGGCCTAATATTTTACCGTCGGCAATGTAGAGGTCCTGTACTTTATCAATCTTATTTTGCGGATCAATGACGCGGCCTTGTTTTATAAGAACCTTTATTTTGCCGCTCATTTATTTTTTACCTTCAACATCGGTCGCTGGTTGACGCCCAAGTGTCATCGACATAATGGCCATACGCACCGCAATACCGTTGGTCACCTGTTCGAGGATAACCGATTGTGGACCATCGGCGACCGCAGACTCAATTTCGACACCGCGGTTAATTGGCCCGGGGTGCATTAAAATTGCATCAGGTTTTGCCAGTTTTAATTTTTCTTCGGTTATGCCGTAGGTATTAAAATATTCATGCTCACTGGGAAGCAAGGCGCCGGTCATGCGTTCACGTTGTAAGCGTAGCATCATGACCACATCAACATCTTTTAAACCTTGTTCCATGTCGTGATAAACATGAATGCCGAGTTCGTCGGTTCCCGGTGGTATTAAGGTGTTGGGTGCAATGGCGCGAATCTCGGGAACGCCGAGTGTGTTTAAAGCATGTATTTGTGAACGCGCAACGCGCGAGTGCATAATATCACCGACGATGGCAACGCGTAGTTTTGTAAAGTCCTGTTTGTGTCGGCGGATGGTAAACATATCCAGCATTGCCTGGGTGGGATGCGCATGTTGTCCATCGCCGGCATTAATGACGCTAATATGCGGCGAAACATGTTCGGCAATAAAATGTGCCGCGCCGCTTAAGTGATGCCTGACAACAAACATATCGCAATGCATGGCTTCAAGGTTGCGTA
>CAZDEC010000015.1:0-57308 GCA_964504295.1 uncultured Thioalkalispiraceae bacterium | reverse complement strand
TCACACCCATTTCATGTCCAGGAAGTTAATGTTTTCTTTTACTACTTAAAGAGGCCTCATAAAAACATCTTATTCATAAGTTAACAGGACAGCAGTGATATAAGTTAAACAATTAAAATTCAAATAAGTTTTAAAAATTGTTCCTCGGTTAATACTTCAATCCCTAAATCATGCGCTTTAGTCACTTTTGAACCGGGATTTTCACCGGCAACAACAAAATCTGTTTGCTTTGAAACGCTGCCGGTTACTTTGGCACCACGTGATTGCAAAACCTGCTTTGCTTCATCACGTGACATTTCAGAAAGTGTACCGGTAATAACAAATACCTTACCACTTAATGTTTGTTCTTTCTGTTCGACATTTTCATCTGGCCAGTAAATTCCAGTAGCAAGCAGGGCATCAATAACTTCACGGTTATGTTTTTGTTTAAAGAAAGTATTAATGTTTTTCACTACAACCGGGCCAATATCACGAATCGCGAGTAGCTCTTCTTCAGTTGCATTTTCGACTGCTTCAATGGAATGAAAATGGTCGGCTAGTGTTTTTGCGGTTGTTTCACCAATATCGTGAATACCCAGAGCAAAGATAAAACGTGCCAGTGTTGTTTGTTTTGATTGTTCCAGAGCTTTTAATGTATTTATTGCCGACTTATCACCCATACGCTCAAGTTCGGCAAGTTGTTTTTGTGTCAGGCGGTATAAATCAGCACTGGTATTTATTAAACCTTTATCGACTAATAACTCGATTAACTTCTCACCCAGGCCATCAATATTCAATGCCTTGCGTGAAGCAAAATGAATAATAGCTTGCTTGCATTGTGCTTTGCAAAACAGTCCACCGCTGCAAGCAGTAACGACTTCGTTTTCATTTCGAATGGCAGCTGAGCCACAAACTGGGCATTTATCCGGTATTTTAAATTTACGTGGCTTGCCTTTGCGTTTACTTAACACCACATTAACGATTTGCGGAATAACATCACCGGCACGGCGTATTACAACGGTATCACCCACACGAATATCCAGCCGTTCAATTTCATCCTGATTATGCAGGGTCGCATTGCTTACTGTTACACCACCAACAAAAACCGGTTCTAAACGTGCGACTGGTGTGAGAGCACCAGTACGTCCTACTTGAATGTCAATACCTAATACTTTAGTCATTTCTTCGTGTGCCGGAAATTTTCGCGCAATCGCCCAACGTGGTGCGCGGGCTACAAAACCTAGTTTGTTTTGATACTCGATGCTATCGGTTTTATAAACAATACCGTCTATTTCGTAATCTAATGATTCACGCTTGGCCGATAAACTTTCGTAGTATGCGTTTGCTCCCTCGGTGCCATTAACAACGCGACTCTCCGGGTTAATACGTAAGCCCCAGGATTTTAATTGCGACATAATACCGCTATGTGATTTTTTTAATGTAACATCGTCTGAAACGATTCCAATACCATAACAGAAAAAAGACAGAGGCCGTGTTGCAGTAATTCTGGAATCGAGTTGCCGTAATGAACCGGCTGCGGCATTGCGTGGATTAGCAAAGGGCTTTTCATTATTTTCGCGTTGGGTTTCGTTTAATTTTTCGAAACCTGCTTTTGTCATAATGACTTCACCACGAACTTCAATTCGCGATGGAAAGTTGTTACCCATTAGTTTTAATGGAATAGCATCGATAGTACGAATATTCTGTGTTACGTCTTCGCCGGTTGCACCATCGCCGCGTGTTGCGCCACGCATTAATATACCATTTTCGTAGAGTAAACTAATGGCAAGGCCGTCGAGTTTTGGCTCGGCGGCGTATTTTATTAGTTTATTATCGTAGCTGTTTTCTTTTGTTAACAGGTCAATAATACGTTTATCAAAATCAAGGAAATCTTCATTTGAAAAAGCATTTGCCAACGACAACATTGGCATTTCATGTTTTACAGAATTAAAGGCATCTAAAGGTATTGCGCCTACACGTTGGGTGGGTGAGTCGGCAGTAATAAGCTCGGGATGCTGTTCTTCTATCTTTTGTAATTCTCTAAATAACTTATCGTAGGCACTATCGGATATTTCGGGGTCGTCTAAAACATAATATTTATTATTATGCGTATTGAGTTCATCTTTTATTTTATTTAATTTATTAATTAACGACGACATAAAATAGTAGAGCCTTTATTCTAAATGAGGGTGCACATGAGATTGCCGCGGTCATTTTATTCCCTCGCAATGACAATAAGCCTTAAATTTTTTATATTTATTTAATATGCTCTTGCTATGTACAACTAATGATTTTTTAATGCATCCATTTTTAATTTAAAACGAAAGTTTTCAACTTTTTCTTTTATATGACTTATTGTCTGAGTGGTTAATACACTGCGTGTTTCGTCACAAATAGTGGCGTTTAGATTAACACTGAGTTTGTCGGATACATCCATTAAAATTAAAAAAGCATCACGTCCGTCAACCGGCCCCGGTAATTGCATAAACAGGGATAAGCCTTCGGTAGTAAAGTTGTCCATCGTATTAACATCAAAATAACCGGGTTCAAATAAATTAACCAAACTACAAACCGGCGTCATTAATACTTTATTATTAACTAATGCATAACGATGAAAAATATTAAACTCACCCAATTGTAAGCCTGCTAATTTACAGGCCGACAATATTTCTGTGCCGCTAAACACATTATTTGGTTTAGGCAATACTGTTAGGGAAATTAACAACTCGTTACCATTGCTAACGGAAATGGGTGGCGTATGGTCTATATTGCCTAATGTATTATTTGGCTCGGCAACATCGAGTGCTGGATTGTTAGCCACCATATTACTCATGGCAACAAGTTGTTCTTTGTTTAATTTATCATGAGGATAATTATTTCTGATTGATACATCTTGAACAGGTTCGTCGGCAGTAAACATGCTGCGTAAATAATGCGTCCATTGCTTTAAAAGAGACAACGTACTAAAACTATTTTTATTGTCGGCTGATTTTTTGAAAATAAATTTTCGGCTTTGGAATAAATAGATTCCAAGAATAAAAATAACACCGACTACTATTAAGACAATACGCAATGTATTCATAGTTGTTATCACTGCTGTCCTGATTACGTGTCATTCCCGCGCAGGCGGGAATCTAAAAAATATAATGTACTCCACGAACAACCAAATGCTGGATTCCCGCATGCGCGGGAATGACGGTTATAGTTTCATGTATATTAATCGAACAGCCGTACTCTACCACCAACATATTAAACTGCTGCTAACTCAACCGCCTCTTCCACATCAACCGCAACCAAACGCGAAACCCCTGGTTCAGACATCGTTACGCCAGTTAAATGGTCGGCGATTTCCATGGTTACTTTATTATGCGTGATAAAGATAAATTGAATACGATCCGACATATGTTTTACTAACTGTGAATAACGACCAACATTGGCATCATCAAGTGGCGCATCGACTTCGTCGAGCATACAGAACGGTGCGGGGTTAAGTTCGAATATTGAAAACACCAACGCGACCGCAGTTAAGGCTTTTTCACCACCAGAAAGTAAATGAATCGTGCTGTTACGTTTACCCGGTGGACGCGCCATAACCGTTACACCTGCTTCAAGAATATCTTCACCCGTTAATTCAAGGTAAGCATGGCCACCGCCAAATAAACGTGGGAAAAGTTCTTTTAACTTCACATTCACTTTATCAAACGTATCACTAAAGCGAGTACGGGTTTCACGATCAATTTTACTGATTGCATCTTCCAGTGTTTTTAACGCTTCTACCAAATCTTCGTTTTGTGCATCCAGGTATTCTTTACGTTCAGACTCCTGTTCGAATTCATCAATAGCCGCGAGGTTAATCGGTCCCAGTCGATGGATTTTTCCTTCTAGTTCGTTAACCAGTGTTTGCCATGCTTCAATATTCGCTTCTTCTGGCATTTCCTGAATTAAAGCTTTAAGCTCAAAGCCAGCTTCAATAACCTGTTCTTCTATTGTTTGGCGACGAACCTTTTGTTCCTGGCCATTCATACGTGTTTGCTCAAGAAGGTTTCGCGCTTCCTCATGTTCCTGTTCAACCTGGCTACGCAATTCTTCCAGTGTTTGCAACTGTGTATCAATGTCTTCAACCACTTTACGTGCCTGAGTCATTTCAATTTCAATCTCGCCACGTTGAGTCAGTTGTAACTCAATGTCTTTTGCCATTTCATCCAGTGGTGCTTCACCTTCGATTAAAGACTTTGATAGTTCATTATGCCGTGAAGTTAATTGTTCTAATTGCGCATCCATTCGTGCCAGAGTTTGTTGTGTCGATGAAAGTTCAGCGCGCAAAGTTTCTACTCGAATTTTAACCGAATGCAATGCGTCTCTGTCTTCATTTGATTTCGTACGATGTTGAGCCAGCTGCTCATTTAAAACATCACGTTGCTGACTCAAGCTATTACGTTGCGCTTCAAGTTCAGCCATAGAATCCAGCGCACTTTGTAAAAGCCCTCGCGCCTGTTTAGATTCGTCTTGTGCCTGAGTAATTTTTTCTTCCGCCTGTACAAATTCTGTTTGTAGATTTTGCTGTCTATTTTCTACTTGTTGGCGATTATTTTTCTTGGCATTTAATTGCGCTTGTATATCGGCAAGTTGACGTGTTGTTTGATTTAGCATGGACTGCTGAGAGTCGCGTTCTGCTTCAACCGTTTTTAATTGCTGTTGTTGTTGTTCTAATTTTGCTTGCAAATCGCGAACATCGGTATCGAGAGTATCGATACCCTGGTGCAACGTTTTTATTTCCTGTTCGCGCTGAATAATACCTGACTCGGAAGCATCATTTTTAACATAACGAATCCAGTTTTGGCCTAACCAGATACCTTCTGGCGTGACAATCGACTGATGCGAAGCCAGTGTTGCACGCATCGCAAGTGCATCGGCAAGTGTCTCGGCCGTTAATACATGGCCTAATACCGATTTTAAATTGTATTTTGATGTTACTTTTTCAAACAGTGCGTTCGCTGTCGCGGCTTCATTATCACTACTAGTAGCCGCATCAAACAATGCAATACTGCCATTTTCAAGTTGCGTTAACTGATTCGCCAAACTCGACATATCGTCAATACAAACAGCTTGTAAATAATGCCCAAGTACACTTTCGACAGCACGTTCCCAACCGGCTTCTACGTCTAACTCTTCAGCTAAACGCGGAGCATCGTTGAGCGACTGGGTATTGAGCCATTGATTAAGGTCGGAATCATCTTTACCTAATGCCGATTGCTGCAAGGCTTCAAGCGAACTGCAACGACCACGAATGGATTGCAGATCATCACGCTTACTGTGTAAGGCATTATTCAGTGAAGTAATTTGTTCTCGTGTCTGAGTAATATCTTGTTGCGATGAAGATAATGCATTTTTATGTTCTTCGGCATCAGTAGAAATTGTTTCAAGTTGTTGTTCGAATGTTTTAATTTCTTCGTTGAATTTTTCCGGCGAAATGCTTTGTAATTCCTGTTCGAATTTTTCCTTGCGTTGGCTTAAATCCAGTATGGTTTTATCAAAGTTTTCGATGCGGGTACGTTGTACTTCGGCAATTTGAGCCGGCTCCATAGCTTGCTTATTAAGCTCATCCCAGGAAGATTGCCATTGTTGCATGGCTTGCTCAGCGTCGCTGAATTTTTGTACCGAGTCTTTTGCCGCTTCTTCTAATTGATTTAATTTTGGCTCAAGCTCATTCTTTTCTGTTTCTAATGTCGCAATTCGTTGACGGTCAACATTCAATTGCGCCTGAGCCTGGTTTAATTCGTTTTCTACCTGTTGAATATCGTTTTGAATTTGTTGTCGACGTTCTTTAGCATGTTTAAACGATTCTTCCAAACGCGCGATGTCGGAACCCACACTGTAGAAACGACTTTGAATTTTATTAAAAGCATCACTTGCTTCGGTGTGATCCTGGCGTTGTTTTTCAATATCAGTTTCAACCGAACGTTGTTTGGCCACAACCGCTTCAGACGCAATTTGCTGCGTATTGATTAGCGTTTCAGTTTGTTCATACGAGGCATTAATATCCTGCCAGCGTAAAGCCAGTAACTGGCCTTTGTTAATGCGCTCTTCTTCACGCAGCACTTTATAACGCGCTGCAGTGCGTGACTGACGTTTTAAACGCGCCAGCTGTTTGTCTAACTCTTCACGTAAATCGTTTAAGCGATCAAGATTATCTCGGGTATGTCTAATGCGGTTAATGGTTTCACGACGGCGTTCTTTATACTTGGAAATGCCAGCGGCTTCTTCAAGAAAAACACGCAGCTCTTCTGGCTTGGCTTCGATAATACGAGAAATAGTACCCTGCTCGATAATGGCATAACTTCGTGGGCCTAAACCCGTGCCGAGGAAAATATCTGTAATGTCACGACGGCGGCATTTTGTATTATTAAGGTAATAAACTGACTGACCATCGCGCGATACAGTACGTTTAATGGATATTTCAGCGTAATTGGCATACTCGCCACCTAATGAACCATCGCTATTATCAAACACCAGTTCGACCGAGGCCTGACCCACCGGCTTACGTGAAGTTGAACCGCTGAAAATAACATCGGCCATCGAGTCGCCACGCAGATGCTTGGCGGATGATTCACCCATTACCCAACGCACCGCGTCGATAATATTCGATTTTCCACAACCATTCGGGCCAACCACACCAATTAATTTACTTGGAAATGGCACCGTGGTCGGGTCTACAAAGGACTTAAATCCTGATAATTTTAATTTTGATAAATGCATGCGCAGACGATACCGATCACTGGCGCAAGACACAAGATTGACAGGTGGATTTTTTCGCTTAAATGACAAAAATATTTCAGTCTTGCGGGAAATTTACACACCTCATGCAGCTTGCTCGATAAAATTTATTATAAGTGCTTGATTCCCCCCCAAAGAGAGGCTAGGAAACGCAAATCATTCACTCAAGACCGTCTGCCGCAGGAAAAGGATTGTTCCCGACAATCCAATTGCATTTCCGCCATCCCTGGCGGTCAGCGCGGCAATCGAGCGGCCATGGACGGCATCTTTTGCGTGTCTTTAGTAGACGATTTTCCTTTTCTAAATAACTGTTCCGAATCCTTAACCCCCCCACTGAACAAGAGCAGTGAAGCTGGTTCGGCCTGTCAAGACCGTGGTACCGCAGGACGCGGCACTCGAGCAGCCAGGGATGGCGTCTTTTGCGTGTCTTGACAGGCCGAGCCAGCTTTGCTGCTCGACTTTAAAGCACCATTGTTCAATAAAAGTGGTTAGGGATTTATTTAGCCGGGAATAACCACAAAAGTTCTTTTGCTTCTTTTGCACAACTAAGATTATATTATTTTGAGATACCAAAATATTATCCACACGGCTAACTTGATGTTCACTGCCGACAGCCGTAAACTCCGCGCTATTACTGACCTAAACCGAAAGCGAGCACCATGACAACTCAGCCAACCAAAACACTCGAAACCTTCGAAAACCCAATGCACGAACGTGACTACACCATTCGCATTGATGTTCCCGAATTTACCTGCCTCTGCCCAAAAACCGGCCAACCGGATTTTGCCACCTTGCATATCGAGTACGTGCCCGACCGTCATTGCATCGAATTGAAGTCCTTAAAATTATACATTTGGGCATTCCGCGAAGAAGGCGCTTTCCACGAAGCCGTTACCAACCAGATTTTAGACGATCTGGTACGCGCCTGCGGCCCACGTTTTATGCGCCTCACCGCTAAATTTAATGTACGCGGCGGTATTTACACCAACGTTGTTGTGGAACACCGGCAACCGGGTTGGGAAAGTGCACCGCAAGTTCATCTGCCGTAAGCATTAAAGCTCTTATTTGAAAACGCGATGACAAACTCAGCCGCATTCTTAGGGATTGATGTTGGCACATCGGGCGTCCGTGCAATGGTTATCGATAAAACGCATCAGGTTTTAGCGACCAGCATGCATACCATGCCGGCAACCGAGCAACCGCAGGCACGGCATTACCAGCAGCAACCTGAAATTTGGTGGCAAACTCTGCAAGCAGTATTGAGCGATTTAAGTACGCAATTTGATTTTAAACAGATTAAGGCCGTCTCACTCGACGCCACCTCCGGCACAGTATTGCTTATCGCGCAAGACGGTTCGCCTCTAACAACGGGGCTAATGTATAACGACCAGCGCGCCATTCAATTCGCCGAAAAAATTAAACAGTTTGCACCGGCCGACTCACCAGCAAGTTCCGCCAGTTCCGGGTTGGCAAAGGCATTATGGCTTTTAAATAAACAGACCCGTCCAGAAGCTGCTCATATTGCACATCAGGCCGATTGGCTAAACGGTCAACTTAGTGGGCAATACCATCAAACAGACAGCAACAATGCATTAAAAACCGGCTACGACCCTATCAACAAACAATGGCCTGCATGGCTAACAAAGCTAGACATCAACATCACGCAGTTACCCCAGGTAGCAGATGCCGGTAGCCAATGCTTTTTGCTCGATAAAAAAATTATTCAGCAATTCGGTTTTAACGCCCAAACCCAACTGGTTAGCGGCACCACCGACAGCACCGCCGCGCTACTGGCCACCGGCGCAAATAAAGTCGGCGATGCGGTCACCTCGCTCGGCAGCACCCTGGTACTGAAAGTTATTTCCGACACGCCCATTTTCGCCAGTAACGAAGGTATTTATAGCCAACCCTACGGACGATACTGGCTGGTTGGCGGTGCATCGAATTCGGGCGGTGCGGTGCTGCGGCATTTTTTTAGTGACCAGCAAATGCAGCAACTGGAAACACAGCTTACGCCCAGTACACCGACGGGGCTGGCGTATTATCCCCTGCTCCAGCCGGGCGAACGCTTCCCTGTCAACAATCCAGAAAAAGTCCCTTGCTTAAGCCCCCGACCAGAAAGTGATGCGGCGTTTTTTCAGGGCCTGCTTGAAGGCATCAGTAGTATCGAACAACTTGGCTATCAAAAACTCCAACAAATGGGTGCACCGGCAGTCACGCGGTTATTTAGCATTGGTGGCGGCACGGTAAATAAAGTCTGGCAAAAAATTCGCCAGCAAAAATTAAATCTGTCACATGAAAGGGTTTTAAATCCACATGCCGCTTTTGGTGCTGCACTGCTTGCCCAACAAGGTTATGATAAGCCCGTATAAAAATTCAGCAGGTGTAGTAATGGCAACCAATCCTATTTCAGGCATACGATATTTTTTAAAAGGCATTCCAATGATTTTTTCAGCGGATGTTAAAAAATTTGTCGTGATGCCACTTATTATTAATCTGGTATTATTTTCCGCTGCTATCTATTTACTTGCCACCCAATACGAAAGCCTGATTAACTGGCTAACCCCCGACGTCCCTAGTTGGATGCCTGATTTTATCAGCGGTATTTTTGAATGGTTTATCGGTTTACTCTGGGTACTGTTTGCAGCAGTGGTGCTTATTATTATATTTTTTGGCTTTACCATTATTGCTAATATTATCGGCGCACCTTTCAATGCCTATTTATCCTCAGCGGTTGAATATCAACTAACCGGCACACGACCTATCGACCCACGTACCAGTGTGATTAAAATTGTATTTGAATCCATTGGCGGTGAACTGAAAAAATTAATCTATCTTATTATTTGGGTAATCCCGTTAGTGATTATTTCTTTTATCCCCGTTGTTAATGTTGTTAGCCCTTTTTTATGGGCATTTTTTAGCGCCTGGATGCTCGCCCTGCAATACGTAGACTACCCACTGGGTAATCGGGGTTATAGCTTTGCAAAAATTCGCTACACCTTATCGAATAAAAAACTACTCAGCCTCGGATTTGGCGGCAGCGCAACGCTTGCCACCATGATTCCAGTCTTAAATTTTTTAGTCATGCCAGTATCGGTTGCCGGCGCGACGATTATGGCGGTTGAGTCATTACCTGACGATGATTCTGCAACACCGAATAAGGTATCGGGTGATGGGCAGGATCCGCTTATTGTTCGGTAAGTATTTCCAAAAAGAAAAATTAACGTTATCTACGTAAGACGGTAATGATGGTCATTTTGCCGCTTTTTTCCCGGATTTCGCTGTACTTCATCCCCCACTTACGTTTTATTTTTTAGTCATTAAAGTAAATCTTTCCAAGCGACCAACCGCTTCTTTTAAATTTTCCAATGAAGTCGTGTAAGCAAAACGTATATACTTACTCGCCTGGTTTTCACCAAAATCAATTCCCGGTGTTATCGCGACGCCCACTTGCTCTAAACATTGTTCAGCAAATTCAAAACTATTATCTGTTAATGCTTCGCAATTAGCATAAATATAAAAGGCACCTTCAGGTTTGACTGGAATAGTAAACCCAAGCTTCGGTAAGGCTGTTAATAAAAAGTCGCGGCGTTGTTTAAATTTTTCACGTCGTTGTTCGAGTATTTTAATAGCCCCTGGTTGAAAGGCGGCTAACGCGGCATGTTGTGCTGGTGTGGGGGCGGCAAGAAATAAATTTTGTGCAAGATTATCCGCCACCGAAATAAAATCGTCGGGTACAACCAGCCAGCCGACTCGCCAGCCAGTCATTGAAAAATATTTTGAAAAACTATTAATAATAAAAATATCATCCGACAAGGCGAGTGCCGTTGTTGGTTTTTGGTCGTAAACCAGACCCTGATAAATCTCGTCAACTAAAAGTGAGGCATCTTTTTGTTTTACAAATTCTATAATAGCGGCCAATTCATTTTGTTCGACAAGGGTACCAGTTGGGTTTGACGGGGATGCAAGCAATACCGCAGCGGAGTTTGCTTGCCAGTGTTTTTTTATAAGGTCACTATTGAGTTGAAAACCGCAACGTTCGTCTACGTTGACTAAAATAGACTGCCCTTCTAACAGCGAAACAAAGTTACGGTTACAGGGGTAACCTGGATCCGATAATAAAATAGATTGTTCCGCTTCAAGAATAAGCGACAAGGCCAGCAACAAAGCACCTGAAGCACCGGGGGTAACAATAATGCGTGATGCTAACAGCGAAACATTAAATTGTTTTAAATAATACTCGGCTATTGCTTCGCGTAACGCAGCCAAACCAACCGCTGGCGTATAGTGCACAGCGCCATCTTTAATGGCAGCCATACCCGCATCAACAATGGGTTGCGGGGTGTTAAAATCCGGCTCACCCACTTCCATATGGATAATGTTTTTACCTTGCGCTTCTAGTTCTCGTGCACGCGCCAGTAATTTCATAACATGAAAGGGTTGTATTTTAGAGGCGCGCTTTGAAATTTGAGGCATAATTTTTGAGTGTCTTTGGTATTAAAAAAGCAGTTAACCTCAACAGGCACGACGAAAAGAAAAAATACTCCTGGGGTGCGGCGTGGTTAAAAAAATCTATAACGCCTTTACTGTATCCATCGAAACAAATGTCACACCGTTAATATCACCCGCGATACAAGTGCAAGCTTCATTCGGTTCACCCAAGTGGTCCAGCACCAGCACGGCACCGCTAAAGTCATGTGTTTCGGTATAATGGTTTTGCGTGATAATGGTTTTTAAATTTGCGCCAAGCGACGATTGTATGCCATTTGATGAATCTTCGAAGGCTATGCACTCTTCTGCTTTTAAATTCATTTGCTCCAGGGCGTAGTCATAAATATCAGCTGCCGGTTTTTTGTTCGGCACGATGTCGCCTGCCGCTATCACTTCAAACCAACCGATAGATTCCTTACCTAAGGTGTTTTCCAGTAATGCGGTAACATTCGCTGGTGTTGTTGTGGTTGCAATCGCTAAACGAAAACCTTGCTCCCGCGCTTCATCTAATAGGCGTTTAACACCGGTGCGTAAAGGAATGGCGCCTTCAGATAATAACTGAGTATAAAAGTATGTTTTACGTATATGCAGGTTTTTAATTAAATCGTCCAGAGTACCTGCCTGGCGCTGCTCTTCTAAAAATTGGGGCAAATGTAAGTCAAGAAAGTGCAGCATGCGTTCTTTGCCACCCGTTACGGCTAATAACTCACCGTATAAGTCCACTGACCAGTTCCAGCCCAGCTTCGCTTCTTCAAACGCACGATTAAATGCGACGCGATGTCCGTCTCGTTCGGTGTCGGCAAGGGTACCATCCACATCAAAAATTAGTGCTTTTAACGCCAACATTGTATAACCTCTATAAATAAATTTTTAAAATAATTAAATTAGATTATCTCATGAAATACAATAAGTTACATATATTTATATGGATTTATATCGATTTACCTGGCAAAAAATAGAGCAAAAGGCATTGTTTTAGTTGCTTATATGGCTGGATTCTGGTATTAAATCGCGTCGATTTTGCTTTTAAGTGCTTTATTTAGCACAGGCAGATCAAGAAATTAAAAATGTTGGAGAATTTGTCGCATGGCAGTGAAGAAAAAAACAGCAAAAAAAGCCACTTCTAAAAAGAAAACCACGAAGAAAAAAACCGTGGCCAAGAAAAAAACGGCTAAAAAAGCAGCAACTAAGAAAAAAGTTGTCGCTAAAAAAGCGCCTGCTAAAAAAGCGGCAACTAAGAAAAAAGTTGTCGCTAAAAAAGCGCCTGCTAAAAAGGCAGTGACGAAGAAAAAGGCTGCAAGCAAGAAAAAAGTGGTTGCTAAGAAAAAAGCGGCCCCTAAAAAGGCGGTAGCCAGGAAAAAAGTTGTTGTTAAAACGACGCCCCGTAAGAAGTCTGCGATCCCTAAGCCTAGACCACCCCGAACTTCCGTTGACGAGGTTCATAATTTCACACCGTATAAAATGGTTAAGGGCGAAGAATATATGAATGAAGCTCAAGTCATGCATTTCCAGGATATTTTGAGTGACTGGAAATTTGATTTGATGCAGGAAGTTGATCGCACCGTACACCATATGCAGGACGAAGCAGCTAACTTCCCCGACCCTAACGACCGCGCCAGTCAGGAATCTGAATTTGCGATGGAACTACGCACTCGAGATCGTGAACGTAAACTCATCAAAAAAATCGATGAATCCCTTTCCTATCTAGAAACAGGGGATTACGGTTACTGTGAAGATTGTGGTATAGAAATTGGTGTACGCCGCCTGGAAGCACGCCCAACCGCTAGTTTATGTATCGACTGCAAGAGTCTTGAAGAAATTCGGGAACGCCAACGCGGTTAAAGTAGCACCAGGAAAGATGTCCGCGGGGCTGATTTTTAACATACGTTAGCATTAATACTGCCTTTTAAAGCCCGGTCGCCCACTCGGCGATCGGCAATAATCTGTAATTTATTGCTTTTCGCAAAGCCCATTACATAGTCATACATTTGCGGGTTTTTAGATGATAAACCACGTGCAACGATCAGGCATTTTTCACCATTGATCATGCAAGGCTGTACAAATTCGTTATATCTTAACCGCTGATCCAGTCCAAAACTGGCTAAAGTCGATGAAAGCCTTTCAATCCAGTCGCTTGGGCGTAATTTTGCTCCATCTTCTTTAATTCCCTGAATGACGTGTACAACTTCATCGGGTATATTTGACACTGTTTTTCCTCCCATTTATGCTTTTGTAACGGACGAAACGACTAAAAACTTTAATAATTCATCAGCATTTTCATTCAGGAATTAAATAGAAAATATTGAAATGCAAAAGCCGCAGACAATCTACCGAGGCCGCTTTGCCCCGTCACCATCCGGCCCATTACATTTTGGTTCCCTGTTAGCCGCAACAGCAAGCTATCTACAAGCACGTAAAATGAATGGCGAGTGGTGGCTGAGAATAGAAGATATCGACCCTCCCCGCGAGTTAAAAGGCGCAAGTAAGCATATTATTCAAACATTAAGAGACTACGGTTTTGTCTGGGATAACCTTAGCTACCAAAGCCAGCGACTCAATATTTATAGCCGATATATCAATAACTTACTGGAGGATAAGCAGGCCTATTATTGTGGTTGCTCACGCCAGGAAATTTACCAGCAGAATACAAAAACAGAGCAATCTTTAGCCCTTTACCCCGGTACATGCCGAAATGGCCTGAAAGGCAAAACAGCACGTTCCATCCGCACTAAACTTTTGCAGGCCACTATCACCATTGAAGATGCTATTCAGGGCAAGCAAAGTATCGACCTTTGCAAAACCACGGGAGACTTTGTGATAAAGCGCGCCGATGGATTCTTTTCATACCAGTTAGCCGTTGCGCTTGATGATAGTTTGCAAAGGATGACCCAGATTGTACGCGGCTATGACTTACATGAATCCAGCTTTTGCCAACGCTACCTCTGCCAGCAATTACAACTCAACTCACCGGATTATGCGCATATTCCAGTTGCGGTTAATGCGCAAGGCAACAAGCTAAGTAAACAAACCGCCGCTAGCGATATAGCAGCAGAAATACCGGAAGTAATGCTCTGGTTTGCCTTGGAATATCTTGGTCAACATCCACCTAAACGATTTAAGTCGCTGAATTTGAGACAACTATGGCAATGGGCTATCGATAATTGGGATTTGCAAAAAATACCCGGCTCGCAAAGCATTAATAGCCCCGTTTAATCAAATTTTCCTGCACAACTCATAGCGTCAAAGAAGTTTTTCTATTAGTATTAATCGAACTAAAAGCATTAAAAAAATAGTATGACAAACGATAATTCGACGACTCTACCGCCAGGTTCTAGCACCAAACAAGCATCGGCTAATGATGAATTAGACGGCATCACTGATATTGATAAATATTTCCTGCATAGCAAAGGAGAAATCATTCAAAAACTGCGTTTACTTGGTAAAAGTAAATCGTCGATAACAGGCTATTTCAATGGCGGTAAAGACTTCTTTTTAACCGCCGTTGTTGAAGTGCTACGAGATAAAAATATACTGGTTCTCGACATTAGCAATAACCAGGAACTGAATGAAAAAATTATCCAAAGTGAACGCCTTGTTTTTAAAGCTAAGCATCTGGGTATTATCGCTCAATTTAATATCAGCGCTATCCAGACCGCTAAATATAAAGGCCAACAATTTTTTGCCTGCAAAATTCCCGAAGATATTATCTGGGTGCAACGACGCGAACATTTTCGTGTACATATCCCATTAAGTGATAATGCTCTTTTCCAGATTAAAAATGATTCCGGTGAGTTAAAAGAATATCGCATTATTGACGTTAGTGGTGGCGGAATTGCCGTAGCTGATGAATTGTTTTCTTTACTGGTTGAAGCGGGTGATGAGTTAACTAACGTCAATTTATTTTTTGACAAAGACCTTAGCACGACAACAAATTTATATGTTCAAAATAAATTACCGTTGGACTTTAGTAACCCAGATGCCGGGCAACGCATAGGTTGTTTATTTGAATCACTACGAACTGATTTTTCAGCTGATTTACAACGCTATATTAACGTATTAGATAGTCACTACCGTAAGACTCTCGATACCTGATTAAAATAAAATTAATAATTAACAAATGATTGCTGCCCGTTAATATAGTTACATTGTCGTTGCGAGCAATATCTACAAACTCTACTGAGAGCACGACGCGTTAACGAAACAGAAAATATAACAAATACAAATATCATTAATAAATCTTAATTTAAACAATAAGATTCTATTAATAGCGCTTTCCAAAGGAGCCACGTATGTCTACATCAAAACTTTATCCCGTAAAAAAAGATTTCGCTGCTAATACACATATTACCGAAAACCAATACAATGAAATGTATCAAAGCTCAGTTAACGAGCCAGAAAAATTTTGGGCAGAACAGGCCACTGAGTTTATAGACTGGTATTCGCCCTGGGATAAAGTTTTAGAATGGGATTATACAAAAGGAATTATCCGCTGGTTTGAAGGCGCTAAACTTAATGTCAGTTATAATTGCATCGACCGCCATTTAGAAAAACGTGCTGACCAGGTTGCTATCATTTGGGAAGGAGATGACCCGAGCAACGATAAAAAAATCACCTATAAGCAACTCCATGAAGAAGTCAGCAAATTTGCCAATGTGCTTAAAACACGTGGCGTTAAAAAAGGCGACCGCGTTTGTATCTATATGCCGATGATCCCGGAAGCAGCTTATGCCATGCTTGCCTGTACCCGAATAGGTGCAGTTCACTCGGTTGTTTTTGGTGGCTTTTCGCCAGAGTCACTTAAAGATAGAATTTTAGATTCTGATTGCCAAATTGTTATTACCGCCGACGAAGGTGTTCGTGGCGGTAAAAAAATTCCACTAAAAGCCAATACCGATAAAGCCGTTGAACAATGTCCTAATGTATATACCGTATTAACGGTTAAACACACTGGCGGTGATATTAAGTGGAATGAAAAAATTGATGTTTGGTATCACGAAATAATGGCCGAAGCCTCGGCCGATTGCCCACCAGAAAAAATGGATGCCGAAGATCCACTGTTTATACTTTACACCTCAGGTTCAACCGGCAAACCTAAAGGCGTACTGCATACCACCGGTGGTTATATTCTTTATGCTGCAATGACAACGAAATATACCTTCGACTTACAAGAAGGCGATGTATTCTGGTGTACTGCTGATGTGGGCTGGGTTACTGGCCACAGCTATCTTGTTTATGGTCCATTGGCCATTGGTGGCACGACCATTTCCTTTGAAGGCATTCCCAACTACCCTTCTGCATCGCGCTTCTGGGAAACGGTCGACAAACATCAGGTTAATGTTTTTTATACCGCACCAACAGCTATTCGAGCCTTAATGCGTGAAGGTAACGACCCGGTTACAAAAACAAGTCGTAAAAGTTTACGCTTACTCGGCACAGTAGGCGAACCCATTAACCCCGAAGCATGGGAATGGTATTACCGTATTGTCGGTGAAGAACGTTGCCCCATTGTTGATACCTGGTGGCAAACCGAAACCGGTGGCCATATGCTCACGCCTCTGCCTGGCGCGACAGCACTTAAACCCGGCTCGGCAACACGGCCGTTCTTTGGTGTACAACCTGCACTAATGGACACCGATGGTAAAGTCGTTGAAGGCAATCCTGCCGAAGGGGCTTTAGTGATGACATATCCCTGGCCGGGGCAGATGCGCAGTATTTATGGCGACCATGAGCGTTTTATTAAAACCTATTTTTCTGACTACCCCGGTAACTACTTTAGTGGTGATGGTGCGCGCCGCGATGAAGACGGTTACTACTGGATTACCGGCCGTATGGATGATGTCCTCAATGTTTCTGGCCACCGAATGGGCACAGCCGAAGTTGAAAGTGCCTTGGTATTACATGAAGCCATTGCCGAAGCCGCTGTTGTTGGCTACCCGCATGATATCAAAGGCCAGGGGATTTATGCCTATGTCACACCCATTGCCGGTATAGAAACAACTGATGCTTTACGCAAAGAACTTATTCAAATGGTACGCACAGAGATTGGCCCGATTGCCTCACCGGATATTATTCAATTTGCACCGGGTTTACCGAAAACACGTTCGGGTAAAATTATGCGTCGCATTCTTCGAAAGATAGCCGCCAATGAAGTAGATGAACTTGGCGATACCAGCACCCTGGCTGATCCGGCTGTGGTTGAAGAGCTGGTTAAGAACCGGGCGAATAAATAATTTCTTACACGCCGATAAGGAAATCAGCGAAAAAAGTATTCCTTTTGTGTTAAAAACGAGCAGTAAGTACTGCCGGCATGGTTTAACATGCTAACGATTGTATTCCAATTATTATAACAACAGTAGCCGGACTCGCCACTGACAATGAGTGATAAAAAATTTAGTGTCATTTTTTATGGTGAAATATTAGCAGGACAAAAAATCGATGTTGTTCAAGCTAATCTTGCCAGCTTATTTAAACTTCCTGCCGAACGAATACAGAAGTTTTTTTCTGGCAAGCCCATTGTTCTCAAAAAAGATTTATCACACGCCCAGGCATTAAAGTATTTGCAGGCATTTGAATCAGCAGGTGCAAAGGTTGCACTAAAACAGCAAGACAATATTCAACATAACTCTTCGAAAAATTACGCTCCAAATGATAAGCGAATTGATATTAATAAAATACTGAATGCTTTTCAGGCTAAGGTTGAACCGGTCAAAATTAATTTAAAATATAGACTCCGTATCACACTGGCCGCTTTATTTATAATGATGTTACCACTCGTTTATATTAGCTTTATTACTTTAATAATTTATGGCATTTACTATCATGCTACAGAGAATCTTGTCCTGTTTGATTCTGGTAGTAAATTATTGGCGCTTATTTTATATATCACCCCGATTGTTGCAAGTTCTATTTTAATTTTATTTATGCTTAAACCCTTATTCTTTATTTTTGCTGAACAGAAAGGCAGACTGAAGCTTGAGCCTTTACGTTATCCTGCAATTTTTGATTATGTGCAAAAAATATGTGATAGCGTAAATGCCCCGCCCCCTTCTGCTATACTGGTCGACTGTGAAGTTAACGCCTCTGCATCTTTTAATAATGGCTTTAGTGGAATGCTTTCAAATAAACTGGTTTTAACCATTGGCCTGCCATTAATTGCAGGACTCGACATTCGAAGCCTGAGCGGCATTCTGGCACATGAGTTTGGTCATTTTAGTCAGGGTGCGGCTATGCGTATGACGTACATTATTTATAGCGTACTCAACTGGCTAAGTGTTGCCGTATATCATCGTGATATTATGGATCAAAAACTAAATCAATGGGCTGAAAGTAACAATATTGTTGTTATTGTTGTTTTGCAAACGTCACGAATATTTATCTGGTTCACTCGAAAATTCCTTTATTACCTGATGAAATTTGGTTACTTTTTAAATTATTCAATGTCACGGCAAATGGAATTTGATGCCGACCGTTATGAAACACGCCTTACTGGTAGCAAAAACTTTAAACACACTACCATTCAAATTACACGTTTAAATATTGCTGCTGATGCCGTGAATGAAGAGCAGAACGATTCATGGTATCAAAACCAGCAGCTTGTTGAAGATTTAACAGTAGCCATTGTATCTGAATACAACAACCAGCCTGCCGACATGAATGAGCAGGTACTTGAATACATAAATGAAGGCAACACACACTGGCAGAACACTCATCCCTGTGATAAGGAACGAATTAAAAATGCACAGCAAGAACAAACAGATGGCCTTTTTAATTTGACCAACCCGGCCTCTGATTTAATCACAAAGATTGATAAATTATCAACACAACTAACCTTGCTGCATTATAGAAACAAATTGAATTTACCTGTTATAAAATCGCAGTTAGTTTCAGTGGGAGAATTTGAAGATAAAAACAAATCAAAAGAAGAAAGTTACCAGGCATTAGAACGTTATTTTAAGGGCATGTATTATTTTTATGTCCCGGTTAAATTAAACTACCCGGTAAAAGTCAACCTTGAAATGGCGGCTAAGATAAAACAGCAATGGGAAAAATCCATCGACTTACAAAATAACGCTATCAATTTTCAACATGACAAAGACCATGCAGATCGCATAAACGAGAAGCATCTACAGGCAGAAAGAGCAAATATTCTGCTTAACGCCGACATTCCAATATCGCTTTCAGCTTTTGGGCTAATATGCCGAGATAAAGAAAAAATCCCCACAGAAATAACGAATTTAAAAAAACAATTCGAAGATGCTTCAAGTAAAGTAAATACATATTGTCAAACTGTGTTTACACGCATGCAACTCACATTGGCTATATCTCTTTTATATCCAGACAGCAATGAATTAGCCACCATCGCGTCACAAAAACAAATACACAACATTGTTAAGTGTTTAAATAGAATGAATTCTATTTTGCTTGAAGCGAAACAATTTTTTATCGATAACTCAAAACTGGAGATATTATTACAAGCAGCCGATGGCAATGCTGAAAACACATTTCTAAAAAAACTGGGCATAGCTATTAATCAATCTGCAAATATCTGCAAACAACACATTATTGCTATGCAGGGTAACCTAACGAATTTGAGCTATCCATTTGAACACTCAAAGGATAATTACCAATTATCTGAATATATATTTGGTTATGACATTAAGGATATGTCGGCGACCGATATCGCAAGTTATAGCCAGCATGTTCTTAACAAACTACACTCAAGCCAATATCACATGATGTCATTATTGTGTAAATATGCAGAACAGGTAGAAATCGAGCTCTTTAATAAATTATCCTGATATTAGGGTCTGTTGATCTTCCAGATGTTAGGCTGAACTCAGGATAAGATAAATCAGTCATTAAAATTCACTAATGCGAGGACAGGAAGCTGGGAAACCACACAATTTGTTATCCCGTGTTCAGATTAGTTAATTGATTATCCAGTTTTCACTGCTGTCTCGTTAACTTTTGAAACGAGGATATGGGATGGGTGAGGCTGACTAACGGACCGTCTGCCGCACGGACGCGGCAGTCGAGCGGCCATGGATGGCAAATAGCGAGTCCGTTAGTCAGCCTCACCCATTCCATGTCCGGCGGCGTTAGTATTAGTATAAACGTAGGCATTACTTACATTTCGGCTGCATTAAGTTTAAGTTAACGGGGCAGCAGTGATCCAGTTTTATTTATTTGGAATCAGAATAGCGAGCAAGAATAGTACCTAGATCTTCTTGCAAAATCTCCATGTCATTTGAGATTGATTGCAGTCTTTTTCTCTGCAAAAAATTCCAGCCAGCGGGTACAGGCCTGAATACACTAAAGTAAGCACGTGCATTATAGTTTAGCGCTTTGCTTAAACTCATCCCTTTTGGCAAGGAATCATCAAGCTTATCCAGTATTACTTTTAATCGTATGCCCCGAATTATAAAATGCATAACAATTGACAATAATATTATTGTCGAAATTCCTAAGATAAAAAACAAGGGTCTATATTGAATTAGCTCCTTGATAGAACCAGCTTCAAATCCAGAACCATATGTATAGAAGACGGTAATCACTAAAGCGACAAACGAAAGTAATGCAACAAGATCCCACAATATAACTTGCAACATCCATTTATCTCGATATTGTTGTATTTTTAATATAACTGATGTATTAAATGTATTTGCAAGCTCATCAAGATAACTCACCAATTCAGTAAGATGGCCTTTACTCGTTTCACTTAATGTATCTTTGTGGTGGTCCATTTTCCCAACAATAGAGCACCAGGAAACATTATCAATAAGCGATGACGTTCTATCAAATAGTCTTAAGGCATATCCAATTTTGTCTATTTTTTGATATTGTTTTACCAGCTTCACCATAAAATCACGTACATCATGCATAGGTGTTTCTATTTTCTGTATATGACTAATCAAATGGCGACTAGTCGCTTTTTTGTCCTGATTTTTTTCGTTACAAACACTCATTGAACTGCCTCTTTAAAATTCACCATTTGCACCACGTTTCATAATATCTGTAATAATCATTTTCACTCTTAATGCTTCTTTCTTTAAAGCAGGTGGCAAAGGTTTGCCTCCAAAGATCATTAAATCCATATTTAAACTATACACCCACAGTTGCCCTTGCTTATCTTCGAGCAAGGTCACCCTGCAAGGTAAGTAAGCGGAGAAGGCATCACTGTAGTCCACCATTTTAGCCGCCGTTAAGGCATTGCAGAACATAAATATTTTTAGGTAACGAAAAGTCTTGCCGCTCATTGCTTCAACTTGCTTAGATAAAGGTAACTCGCCTACATTTTTTATATTATGCTCAGTTGCAACTGAACGCATTGCATCTTCAACATCATCCGCGGTTAATCCTTTTGCCACTTTTTCTTTCCAGACAGTTGCTTCAGCTGCATTGCCGGTTTTTAGAATATTTTCTGCAAGTGTGACATAAGTATCTAGAGCCTTTTCATCAAAGGCTTTAAATGTATGATAAACCGGTTCAAGCTTGTACACCATTATAAAAAAACAGATAACCGCGATAGCGCCAAGCACTGCTAATATATTACGAATTATATTCATCCCCATTCCCTTTCGTTAGTATTTCGTTTACCTTTTATCCCTGTTATTTACCATCGGTTATAATAAGGATTATTACTGTAAGGCTGTTGATAGCGAGGTGGCCATTGATTACGTGGATACGTATTACCTGGTTGACCTTTCCTGTTACCCGCAGTCTGGTTTGTTGGGTATCCCGCTGAGTAATATTGATTATTCTTTTGTTGCTGCTTTATATATTTCTGCCAGTTCGCCCACGCCCTGGCCTGTTGATCTCTTTGCTGTTTCAACCATTCTTTTTGATGTGTTTGTTGCCGCTGCCATGCCTGTTGCATAGCTTTTCGATGTTGTGCCTGTCTTTGCAACCACTGTGCCTGATATGCATCAGGAGACGTATTATTACGCTTATATGGATTATTTTTCCTGGTATTTTGGCTTGTAGTTTGTCTGGCATGCGGATTAAAATTTATTGTAGGATTAGTTGCCGGTACATTGACCTTTGCAACAGTCTGCTCATTCGGGTTGTATTGATTACTGTATTCAAGCCAATAAACAACACCGAGTGAAACAATAATCGCTAGCATTAAATAATTCCCATAACGACTAAACCATGATTTTTCAGGTCGTGTTGAATCATCAGATACACCGAGGTCTTTGAGGCGTTGCTTTATATGTTCCTGCTTTGTTTCAGTTGCACCCACATCATCTTTTACTGAGCTTTGATTTATGTCCTTAGATTCTGATTCCATAACTGATGCCCTCCAAATTTTTTAATATTTACGATTATTTATTAACGACGGTCTACCATGGCATAAAGGTATTCATAAATGACATGGGACGTGAAACACTATTATTTAACACTGAAAAATCATAACGCATTTGATTAATTGAAACATTCATACCACGTACTTGATAGACCATGTCATTCATGCTCACTAATTGGCTATCCATGGTCTGTGACATAACAACCATATTTTTTGAGATTGAATCCATTTGCGTTGCCACTTGCGTCATATTTTTTGTTATCTGGCTCATATCATCGGCAACACGAGAAATATCTTTGGTTAAACTGTAAATAAGAAAAAAACCATATGCGGCAAGGATAATAAAAGCAAATAAAGCAGGATAGACCACCATTTCCCAACGACGCGCACTTGCCATAAAAGCACTAGAAAGCTTATCTAAACTTTTCCCAAGGCAATCATCCAGGCTTTCATTCTGGCTACTATGCTGGCTTTTAGTCGAGGAATTCACTATTGTGGAATTCGCAAGACATTCGGCTGGATCTAAATCACAGTTCTCAACATCACCATGGCACGTTTCAGCTGCACCATCACATGAAACATCTTCTTTTTTATCATCACTCATGTACTTCTCTCTTGATTTTAATTACTTAAAACTATTTATTTGCCATCTCATTTGCTAGTTTTTCTGCACGCTCCGCATCCAATCCCTGAATAACACGTTGCAAATAGCTAATTTGCGCAAATTGCTTTTTTTCTATTAATCGAATTGCAGCTTCATAATATTCAACACCTGCATTTGACCAGTCACCTTTAGTGTAATAAACATTACCAAGTTCACCGTGAAAATCAGCTTCATCATTGTCCAGCTCAATTAAATCCTGATATTTTTTTATAGACAGATCAATGTTCCCGTTATTAAAAGCCATACGTGCGGCACGAAGTAAATCCTCTGTGCTATCTAACTCTTTGTCTGTTGTGTTAGGGCTAGACTTATCCATTTCAACCGATTCAACAACTTTAGCTTCAATCACGTTTTGAGTTTCGCTAGCCGCTGGAACATGCGTCAGTGTGTCTATCGAAGAAGCTTTATCAATTTTATTGGCATCCCTATTTTTTGCCTTTGTTTCTTCATTAACTACTTCTTCATCCTGATGGTAGTCAACGTCGGCAACAGGAATATCAACCGATGTACTTTGCGTCTTATCTGAAGATATTACAGATGAAGCAACCTTATCATCTACTGCTGGTGTTTCGACTATAACTTGTTTTGGTTCAGCTATTTGTGTATCTGCATTGGTACTTTCAATATCTGTAATATTTTGTTTTTGTACCTTAATAACGGCCACCTGGGTTTCCGTCTTTTGTTTTATATTTCTAGCAAATACCTTAATAGAAGGGTGAATTTTATCTGTATACGCATCCATCGTTTTTGTGTAGCTATCAGGTATAATTTGATACCGATAATAATAAAGGGATACAAGCCCAAATAAAATAATAATTAATATAAAATGACTTAACAGGTGACGTAATAATTTCATTTTCTTATCCTCTAACCAATTCAGGAAATATAAAACTGGCAAATTCATTAAATTCAGTTGCTGCCTTACAACGTTTAGACATTTCAAACACCGCCTGGCCTTCACTTAACGACCGCCTAAAAATAGTCCGTTGGAACAGTCGTTTAGGTATTAAATTAACATTCGGTAGTTGCTTTAAAACTTCTTCTGTATCATCCGATTCTCTTACCGCACAATGCGTATCAGCTCGATTGACAAAGACACTCATTTTTGGGGGCTTGCCTTGTGTTGCATCATCAACAATGTCCAAAAAACGTTGCGTTGCCCAGACATCGGGCTGACTTGGGGGCACCGGTATAATAATTTGATCCGATGTTTTAATTGCTGTTCTCATCGCATCTAAATTCGCAGCACCCACATCAACAAGCACATGAATTTTATCTGGGTGATATTGCAAATCTTGCTGTAATTTTTCTCCCGGAGGATACACCTGCATAGGTGGCGTATAACCCTCTTCTCTCCTGACATCGGCTACATCGAGCAAAGTTTGTTGAGGATCCAGATCATATGCAACAACAGGTTGACCTTTCATTTGCAACCACAAACCAAGATTAAACACGACTGTGCTTTTACCTGAGCCACCTTTTAAATTTGCAATCAACGTTATCATGAGTATTTTTTAGTAAACCTGTTTAGCATTATCTTTTTTGTATTGTGCCATTATTAATCTGAGCATTGATCCGGTTATTGTTCTTGGCATTATTACCGGCAGCAGTGTTTTTTATTTTTTTATAACCTTTAGGAATATTAAATAAACTCTTTTTTTGTTTTTCAATTTTTATATTCTTTAATTCACGTAAAAAACCACCCGGCATTTCTTCTCTAATCACCATTTTTAATTGAGTGTCATACCATTGTCTGGAAACACGTTGTTGGCCAGCCGGATTAGAATATTGATATTCCCATTTTTCAGTTTTACGATTATTTATCTTGTCTTCCCCAAGCATTTTTAATTCAGCAACACCGCCATCGTGAAACAACTCCTTGATTGCTATGCGACGTTTACTATCAATCCAGTGTAAACTCCGGTATTTTTTTCCTGCAATAGTCTGTTCTACCTGCCATTTCTCTACTTTTACTTTATTTAATGTTTCAGTGGATAATTTTTTACATTTTGCATTTTTAATACCTTCACAAGGTGTTTTGGCTGACTTGCTTGACCACGACTTTAGTGTTGGTAAGCCTGTTTGTTCTATGTATAGATTTTTTTCTGGATACAACACAACACGTTTACCTTTTTGTGGATATGCTATATCAATGATATGCAAACCATTTTGAATCATATCGGTTCTTACAGCACTTGTGCTCACATACATTTTTGAACTTAACGGAGCGCGTCCAGGTGAGACCTGTATCGCATCCGCAGAAAATTCAATAGTAATTTCTACGGCACTAACATTTACTGTAACCAGTAGAAATAAAATATTTATACCAATTTTATATATAGAATTAATCACTTCGTTCACCGGGTTAATTTAATCATAGGTAGGGGATCCGATATTCAATACCGGATCCCTATCCCCATTACTTACCTGATTTAGCAGCGGGTGCTTGTGCAGGCGCAGGTGGTCGACCCCAACCTGGAGGTGGTCCGCCATAATAGCCTGGTGCATAACCACCATAATATCCTTGTGGTGGAGGTGGAGGTGGTGGTGGCGCTTGACGATATCCACCGCCATAGTAACCAGGTGCAGGTGCATAACCACCATTATAATTACCCTGGCCATAACCGTTTCCATTACCATTACCATAACCATTGCCATAACCATTTCCACTTCCATAGCCATTTCCATAGCCATTTCCATTTCCATAGCCACCCATATTGCTATTACCACGGGTACTCATGCTGAAGCTCATGTCGCCATCGCCCCAACCATTACCGTTACCCCAGCCGTTGCCATTACCCCAGCCATTGCCGTTGCCGTTACTATTACCGTTGCCCCAACCGTTATTACCCCAACCGTTGTTGCCCCAGCCATTCCATGGACCGCCACCATTCCAGGGACCACCACCACCCCATGGCCCCCATGCATTAGCGGAAGCGAAAGGCAAAGCTAATGCCACTACAATTGCTGCGGCGCCTAGTGCTTTCTTTACATTCATCATACTGTTCTCCTAACAATTTAAGATTGATATGGCAAGCCATATCTTTACACTCTATTCAACTTTAAAAATGGTAACCAAGAGTGCGTAGCTACCACCTTGTTTTTCGAAATAACTCATAGAGAAATTTCGGAAACTTTTATATATAATTCTCACTGCTGCCAGTCAACTTAAACCTAATGTTGTTAAATATAATCTATACTCATGTCGATGATTACCATGGATATCCTATTCCCGGTAAACCTATAACTCCGGGAAAACCTAACGCTTGATTAGTCACAACTGGATAAGCTAAATTCATATTGAAACCATAGCCCATTAACATTGGTGCCGGTAACATAGGATATGAGTTATACGCTCCTGCTATTGGATTCATATTGTATTGTGCTAACTGTGGATAAATATTCACGGGCATATACAAATTATTATTTGGCTTATAACGATATTCTGGTACCTTACTGCGTATGTTTTTGCTGTTATCAACTGGCTGTCCCCATACATGCTGTTTACCGTTAAAGCGGTTCCCCTCTTTCCTGTAAACATTGCGAGCGGGGTAATTGCTCTTAACATAAGCATTCATTGATTGGTGTTGCATTACACGTCCCCAGCGCTTCGGCCATTGGTCTGACGAAAAAATAACTTGTTGTGCAAAAACATTATTAACAAATAAAGAGCTAAGCAGTATCAATGCAGCTGAGAATTTAAAATATTTCAAAATTAGCATTTACTCTTTTCCTTATAAACTCATTTTAAATAAAACTAATATCACCAACGTCGATATTGAGGTGGCATATTATTTTGCCAAACAGGTGATCGATAAATATTTCTCTTAACAGGATACCGAGGTGGCATCGGTTGATACGGTTTTCTAGAAAATTTCGGTGCCGTATTAAAATTACCTGGTGGAGGTCTATAGCCGCGTCGTTGTACCCATGGAGGTGGTGGCGATGGCATCCATCGTCTGTTATTAAACTTTGCTCCTGGTGGTGCTTGTCGCAATCTTGGTTGTACTGGATAAGGAGGCACAAATTGACGCTGCGCTTGTCCTTGTTGCTGTGGTACTGGTGGCCGCCACTGACTATGATTTGGCGCGCTCATAAAGCCCCGCTTAAATCTTGGATTTAATGGTGGAGCTTGATATGGCACAGGTTGTGGCACTGACTGTGGAATAGCCTGCTGTATAGCTATTTTAGGTGCTACAGGTGCTTGTGATGCTGAAGCTGAATTTACTGGTTGTGAATTGCGCGAAAAATTATTATTCGGCAATTTATTTTCTCTTCTGTTTTTAGTTAGCTGCTGATTCCAGTTCATCGGCGTTGGCATTGTCCACTGCCTTGTATCCACTGTTGTTGGTTTAGAAGTATTGGTTGAATAATATTTAGTTGAACGATATGGACCAGCTGGTGGTGCAGGCATTGCTTTTTTTGTTACTAGCATTTTTTGAGTATTTGTTGCCGCTACATTTTCACTTGCAGCAAGGCTCGATAAGGCCAGCATGTTGATAGTTAGCACAGGCATTAGAAACCTGATTATAATATTTTGACCATTTTTCATATTTACAACCTCATATCTCATTAACTATTTCTTTTTCAACTGAATGCCACGGCGCTTATTTTTGTTAACTGTTTTTTTCTTTGCGGCTGTCTTTTCATTTGTACTACTAACAGATTTATCTTTTGTTAATTTCTTACTGTCTTCTTTCTTGCTAGTCTTTTTCGTGCTGACCTTCTTTTTGCTGGCTGTATTTTTTTTGATCACTCTTTTCTTAACAGGTTTTGTTTTAGCTTGTTTTTTCGTAACGGGTTCATCACTGACTGTGGTCTGCGTAGCCAAATCATCCTCGACGTCTTTACTATGTTTTACATTGTCTGACGTTGGCTTGTTTTTATTTGCAGCATCTTTATCTTTAAAATACTTATTTTTAACATTCAAAACCATTGCTGCTAAAAATATTTTTAGATTTGAAATGTAGCCTCGCACATTAATAAGCAACACCGAAATTTTACCGCTAACATTAACTCGTACTGTGCTTTTATCCGTTGGGGAATAAGAAGAGTCTTTAGTAGTGCTTTGCGGAACAGGCATATCCAGTAACATGTAGAAATGTTTTGATACACTGATACATCCTAATGGAATAACAACTAGCGTTAAAACAGTTGCAACAGCTGCACCAAATAATAAACTTACAGCCATTCCCTGAAATATTGGATCCGTTATTATCATCCATGAGCCGGCCATTAGTGTTAACGCGGTAATAAGAATTGGTCGCATACGAATTTGCCCTGCGCTCACAACCGCATCAACAATATCCTTTCCTTTACCAACCTCACTCTTAACAAACTCGACCAGTAAAATTGAGTTTCGAACAACAATACCGGCAAGCGCAATAAATCCTATCATGGAGGTTGCTGTAAATTCGGCACCCATAATCCAATGGCCCGGAATAATACCTATTAAGGTCAGAGGAATAGGCGCCATAATAAGCCCTGCTAAGGTGAAATCTTTAAACTCCCAAACGATCAAACCATAAATCAATAACAGTGCAGCCATAAAGGCTATTCCCATATCCCGGAAAGTTTCGTAGGTAACGGTCCATTCCCCTCCCCATTCAAAACCGGATTGAATATCTTCCTCTGGCGGAGCAATTAAACCCATTGGCATACCGGTCATGGTGACACCATCGGGCGTTTTATAATCAACAAGTAAATCTTCAATATTAAACATGCCGTAAATAGGTGCACCCAGTCGGCCTTCCATTTCTCCTGTTACATACTCAACACCACGAAGATCTTTGTGGAAAATAATAGGATCTTCACTTACCTGTATAAAGCGCCCAAGTTCACCTAGAGGAATCGTTTTGCCTTGTGTCGACATAACAGGAAGATTTTTTAATCGTTGTATTTGAGACCGAATGGCTAATGGAACCTGTAAAACAATATAAGTGGGTTCACGTACCACTCCGCGTTTAATATCGCCTAATTTAAAACCGCCCATCGACATTGCAAGGTGCTTGTTAATATCATCAACGGATATCCCAAAACGAACCGCTTTTTCAATATCAACTTCAAAACGCCAGTAGTTGTAATCGGCTGCCATATAATTATCGACATCGACAACCCCTTCCGCCTTCCTGAATATGTCTGTCATATCGGCAGCAACCTGGCGACGCGTATTAGCATCTGGTCCATAAATTTCTGCAACGACAGTTTGTAAAACGGGTGGGCCCGGTGGCATCTCGACAACCTGAGTTTGCAAGCCAGTACTTTTTAAATAGGGTGAACTCTGAATATATTCTTTAATGATTTTACGTGCTTCAACGGCAATATCGTGGCTGGCACGTTCACGTTCATTTTTGTCCTGCAACATGACCTGAATGTCAGCCGTCCAGGGTTGCGCACGCAAATAATAATGTCGCACCATGCCATTAAAATTAAACGGTGATGCTGTACCAACATAGGATTGCACAGCGGTAACTTCCGCTATGCTGCGTAATTTTTCACTCAGCTGCTGCGCAACATTGGCGGTTACGGGTAACGCAGTGCCTTCTGGCATATTGATAACAACATTAAATTCAGGCTTGTTATCAAACGGCAACATTTTTACCGTTGCCGTATTGGTGTAAAATAGGCTGCATGCCAATAAGGTTGCCGCAATTAAACCAAATAAAAAGATAAAGCCATATTTTCGGTTATGACACAACGGTAACATACAAGGTTTATAATAGCGGCCAATTGCTTCACGAAATTTATTTTCACGTATTTCCGCTTTTTGCAAAGCCTTAAGTTGTGGACGAACCCGCATAGCAAACCAGGGTGCAAAAACAAATGCAGCGATCAAAGAAAAGAACATTGCCGCTGCGCCAAGCACCGGAATAGGCCGCATATAAGGCCCCATTAAACCACTTACCACGCCCATGGGTAATAATGCAGAAATAATCGTTAACGTTGCTAAAATCGTTGGGTTACCCACTTCACGTACTGCATCAATGGCGATATTAACCGTTGTTTTACCGGCTTCTAACCAACGTCTAAAAATATTTTCGACAACAACGGTTGCATCATCAACAAGAATACCAATTGAAAAAACCAGTGCAAATAAACTCACGCGATCAATGGTGTAATCAATGATCCATGCAGACCAAATGGTAACCAGAATAACAATAGGAATAATAACCACCACCACTGAAGCAGCTCGCAGTCCTAAACCGATTAAACAAAGAATACTCACTGCAAAAGCAGCTTCTAATAAAGCGGTTAATAATTCATTTACTTTATCATTTGCGCTCTTGCCATAGTCACGGGTAATTTCTACATGCACATTACCCGGGATAAGTTTACCCTTTAATGAATCCAGCTTTTTAATAATGGCATTAGCAACCGAAACACCATTGCTACCTATTTTTTTTGCGATTGCAATGGTAACAGCCGGTTCACCATTCGACTGATTTAATCCTTTTTCATTTGCAACGCCAGTATAATAATTAACAATACTTTTTGTTTCTTCAGGCGATTGAAAAACTTTTGCAACATCGCGAACATAAATTGGCGAGCCATCACGCACACCAATAACCAGCCGTGAAATTTCTGAAGCGGTTTTTAAATACGCACCGGTATAAACATTAAAGGCGGTATTATTGCCTTCAATGTTTCCTGCTGCACGTTCAGAGTTTGCCGTTTTAATTGTTTTTGCAAGTTGTGCAATACTTATCCCATAACCACTTAAACGTTCTGGGTAGGCTTCTACACGTATCTGATCTGCCCGGCCACCAACAACAAACCCATTGCCGGTATTCGGTACTTCAGACAAACGTTGCAATACATCTAACGATAGCGTTCTTAATACATCGTCATCAATATCTTTCGACCACATTGTTACGGTAACAATGGGTACGTCATCAATGCCGACCGGCTTAACAAGCGGCAGAGAAACGCCAGGCGGAATTTTATCGAGGTTTGATTGAACCTTGTCATGTACTTTAACAATGGAATTTTCAAGTTCTTCACCAACAATAAATTGCACGGTAACAATACTGCTACCACGCTGTGTTGCTGAATAAACATGGCGTACACCGGGGATTTCGCTCATTAATCGTTCGAGAGGGTCGGTCACCAGGCTGGTTACCTGTGCTGCTGATGCGCCGGGGTATTGAAGATAGATATCCACCATCGGCACAGAAATTTTAGGGTCTTCCTGCCGTGGCGTAAAAATTAACCCCAACATGCCAATCGCTAAAAAAGCGACCATCAATAATGGCGTCACCGGTGAATTAATAAATTGACGGGTGATGCGACCGGCTAAACCTAACTCTTGTTCATTAAGTGTTATATCAACCGAATTATTATCTTGCTTGTTGTTATTAGTATCACTCATAAACTACTACTCATTGATATTAATACTGTTGTCGTTAGTGTTACTTAATCCAACCTGCCGCCATACCTGGCGAAGGATGTAAAAATATACGCTCACCTGCTCTTAAGCCGGACAGCACGGCAATGGTCCAATTATCAATGGCTTCTCCTAAACGCAATAAACGTAATTCTTTTTTATTTTGATGGTTCACAACAAACACCGCAGGCAAACTACCACGCCAGATAACGGCACTGTTTGGAATAACAGGGAGGTTTTGTATTGCAACAGAAGGGTCTGGAATCATGACTTCGGCATACATTCCCGGCCCACCGGGCACCCCTTTGGGTAAATCAAATTTAACGGTTACCGTATGACGATTGTTATCGGCAACAGGATAAATCTGCGCAACACGAGCCTGAATACGTTCGCTACCAACATCGAGAATAGCGGGTACAAACATGTCTTTTCTTAATGCTGAAACAAGCCGCACCGGCACCTCAACCTTTAATTGCAGGTTTTGACTATCGGCTAACTTTAACAACGCCTGACCAGGTTGAACGGTTTGACCGACTTCAACTAATTTTTTTACAATAATGGCATCGAAAGGAACAATTGCCCGTGTATCGCGCAACTGTGCATCGACCTGTTGTAATTGCGACAAGGCACTGATTTGTTGACTGCGCGCCTGCCCTACATTAGTACCCTGAGCATATAAATCTGCTTGCCGTTCCAGAAGTGGATTCCCATAACCCATGCCGCTGGCCATTGGCCGGGTAAAAAACATATCAAACATTGACGGCAAACCCATGCCCGGCATACGCCCAACGTCGCGTGAACGCGGCGCCCAAAATTCTTTAGAATATTGCAGACGGGAGTTTTGCAAAGCCTGCGACTGAGCACTGATATTGGCTAAGGCCTGTTGGCGTTTTGCTAGCAAGTCATCATCGTCTATCGCAACTACAACCGTACCGGCCTGAAAAAATTCGCCTTCTATACCTGCAAGGTAATCAACACGTCCTGGAACTTGTGCCGATAAGGTTACCTCCCGCAATGGCACCACTGTTCCACCTAGTACCACACTACTGCCAGTTGGTGCGAGCATCACAGAAATAATCTGTGATTGATTGAAATTTGTCTGATTGTTTGCTGCTTGATAATTAGCAGGGTAATTGCTGTAAGGGTTGTTTGAATAAGGCGCTGCGGCAAGACTAAAAGTCGCAAAACTCATTGCCATCAACAGGAGCCGTCTTAAATAGAAATTACACATTGAACTACCCTTCCCCAATTATTTATTCTCTTTAATAACCTCAAATTGAGGTTATTTTTAAAGCTAGAAGCAATAACAGAAGTCAATTTAATCTGAGCTAACTCTTTGGTCAGTTCGGGAGCCATGTTCTATTTATTATGAACGCTAGCGGCCACTTTGTTTAAAAGAGCTTCTTTATCAAACCACACCCTGTTACTACTTTTTGTTATCTTTAGACAGGATTAACTGCAATACCTATGCCATATTGTAAGCCATTGTTATTAAACGATTAAATAAATAGTGTTGCGGTTACAAAGGGCAACAAACAACCAAATATACAAGTTAACTTACTGTTAATTAAGTAATTTAAATTAAATTATCTAGTGCAACACATTGCGCAACGCCTCAATTAATGCAACACTTACAGAATAAAGGGGGATTAAATGTCAGATATGAATTTTGCACCCATGATGGAAGCGATTATTACCTACATTGAGGAAGGTGTTTTTATTGCCGACCGCAAAGGCAACGTTATTTACCAGAATACAACTGCAAGCGAACTACTCGCATCCCCTGGTAAACCCATTACCAAGTTGCGTGATATCGGTGATTTCAATTTACAGCGAGCCTTAATAAAAGCCGCCATTGATGACGGGGAAATTGACGCGGCAGGTCGGCCGACTGGCCAATTTGTTAAATTTGAGCATAAAATCAAGACTAATATCGGCTACCGTCATCTTGAATTTTACAGTGGCCTCGTAAAAAGTAAGGGCTGGAAAGATCGCCTGCGGCTTATTTTAATTCGAGACCGAACTGAACAAAGACGACTCGAAGCGGTATTTAAACCCGGCCTGAATGATTTTTCGACCAATGACCCTCGTATGCTGGAAATACTCAGCCGAATCCAGCAAGTTGCCCCCACTAAAGCCGCTGTTTTGTTGCAAGGTGAATCCGGTGCCGGTAAAACACAAATTGCGCGAATGATTCACCAACAAAGTGACCGGGCACATAATGCATTTATCGAGGTGAACTGTGCGGCGATACCTGAAAGCCTGATCGAGTCCGAGTTATTCGGCCATATCAAAGGTTCGTTCACCGGCGCAATTCAGGATCGTTCCGGGCGTTTTCAATCGGCCGATGGTGGCACCCTTTTTTTAGACGAGGTAAGTGAAATCCCTTTTCACTTGCAGGCCAAATTGCTTAAGGCGGTACAGGATCAATCATTTGAGATGGTCGGCTCAGACAACTCGATTAAAGTTGATGTACGTATTATTTCCGCATCTAACCGTCATCTACGCGAACAGGTTGATCAAAATATATTTCGCGCCGACTTATATTACCGGCTTGCAGTTATTCCATTAACGATTCCATCATTACGTGAACGCCCCGGTGATGTACCAGTGTTAATAAAACATTTCTGTAACCGCATGGCAAAACGCGGTTACGAAAATTCTAAAATGGAATGTAATCCGGACGCCATGAAATTAATGCTTAATTACCCCTGGCCAGGTAATGTACGCGAACTCGAAAATGCGGTTGAGCATGGTATTATCTGCTCGCGAGGCGATACGGTTGGCCCCGAAAGCCTGCCACAACATATTCAGGATTTTGTCCATCAACACGGAATATCAACAGCTCATCCGCAACCATCATCAAACCTGCCTGAAGAATATATTCAAACGATGCAAATAGAAAATGTACTGCGCGAAGCTGAAGGGAATAAATCAAAAGCCGCACAACTGCTTGGCATAGACCGCACTACCTTATGGCGGCGGATGCAACGATTAGGGATTGATGCTAGCTAATAATTTTGTGGAGGGCACTAGATTAATCTGAGTCTCCTATTTAACCAATATACTTATTGTTTAAACATAAATATAGCAAACTAATTATACAGTTATGTGAATGAAAAAATTTTATATCCGTGAGAGATGACATAGCAAACTTTTATTCGCAGCTATTTTGAAATAAATCAGTCTTTCTTATAGTAAAAAATGTAAGAATTAGGGAGCCAATCAAAATGAATATTACTACGCTACTGACGTAATTCCTGCATCCGTCGCGCTATCATCGCTTGCCATGCGGTACCTTCGGTAACATGAAACAGGTGTTTTATTATTCGGCGTTCACTAGGTTTTCTAATTCTACGCACGTCAAATTCGCCTTTGGAAAGTAAGCCACGTTTTATATCGGTTACCCGATAACTGCCGACATATTTAATTTCACGTGGCCTAACATGAATAACCTCCTGGTAGGCACTGCGCCTTGAATTCACAATAACGTATTTACTTTTTTTTGTTTTAAAAGCTGAAATAATATATTTACCCGGCTTTAAATTTTCGGCCATAAAATTGCCATTATTAAAAATAAGTACCCGCGGTGGTTTTACGAAGGGTGGCATATAAAACTTGCCATATTCACGTAGCTCAACTTCGATGACTTTTTCATCTGCCATAACATGACCAAATATCATACTCCACTGAGGATCTTTTATATCAAGTGGTGGTGCAGGTGCAGCACAGGCACCGAGCAGCAATACGCTTATAAAGCCAACTATAATTAAGTATATTTTTTGCATAAGCTTCTCTTACATCTAATAACGCTATAATTGTTTAGGGTGTATATGGCCCGGCTCGAGATATCAAAACCTACATCATTTGCACGTGATTTTGGCAGGAATGACGCTATTTATTAGTCTCTCAGGCTAACTAAATTACATCCAGTTCATTCAATAATTTGCAACTACCGTGCCATTTTTGACAAATTTTGTGCAAAAAAAAGCCCGTACAGTGTATTCACTGTACGGGCTTTATTAGCTGCTATTACAACAGAATTTTAAGCTTCTGCTTTTTCTTCTGCCGTTACCGCTTTCATGCTTAAACGAATCCGGCCTTGCTTATCGATTTCGAGTACTTTTACTTTAATCGTTTCGCCTTCGGTAAGCTCATCGCTAACTTTTTCGACACGTTCTTCGCTGATTTGCGATACATGTACCAGGCCATCTTTACCCGGCAAAATGGTAACAAAAGCACCAAAGTCCATCAATTTAGCGACTTTACCCTCGTAGATTTTGCCTACTTCAACTTCGGCGGTGATTTGCTCAACCATACGTTTGGCTTCTTCAGCAGCAGCGCCGTCGGATGAGGCAATTTTTACCATGCCGTCGTCGGTAATGTCCATGCTGGTACCGGTTTGTTCTGTAATTGAACGGATGGTTGTACCACCTTTACCGATAACATCGCGGATTTTATCCGGGTTAATCTTGAACGTAACATAACGTGGAGCATGTTCAGACATTTCTTCACGTGTTTCAGAAAGAACCTTGTTCATTTCACCGAGGATAAATAAACGGCCTTCTTTTGCCTGGTCTAAGGCAATTTCCATAATTTCTTTGGTGATGCCTTCGATTTTAATGTCCATTTGTAATGCTGTGATACCGTCTTTAGAACCGGCCACTTTAAAGTCCATATCGCCAAGGTGATCTTCGTCACCCAGAATATCAGACAGAATTGCAAATTTTTCGCCTTCTTTAATTAAGCCCATAGCAATACCGGCAACAGGTGCTTTAACAGGCACACCGGCATCCATTAATGAAAGGCTGGTGCCACAAACCGATGCCATTGAGCTGGAACCGTTTGATTCTGTAATTTCAGAAACCACACGCAGTGAATAAGGAAAATCGTCCTGATTTGGCATAATGGCCAGTACGCCACGTTTAGCTAATCGGCCATGACCAATTTCACGGCGACCAGGTGAACCGGTACGACCTGTTTCCCCCACACTGTATGGAGGGAAGTTGTATTGCAGCATAAAAGGTTCGCGGTAGCTGCCTTCTAATGCGTCAATCACTTGTGAATCGCGTTCAGTACCGAGTGTTGTAACAACAATGGCCTGTGTTTCACCACGGGTAAATAAAGCCGAACCGTGAGCACGCGGTAAAATACCTGTTTTAACAGTAATCGGGCGAACGGTACGTGTATCGCGACCGTCAATACGAGGATTACCGTCTAATATCTGGCTACGAACAATGCGTTTTTCTAACGATTCCATTGCATCACGTACATCTTCTTCGTTGTTGGCATCATCTGCACATAATTTTTCTATGGCGGCTTTACGAACCACGCCTAAGGCGTCGTAACGATCGAGTTTTTCTTTAATCTGGTAGCCTGTTTTAAAACCGGCTTCACATTCAGCTGCAACGACATCAGCAACTTTTTGGTTTGCTTCTTCAGCAGACCAGTCCCATTTCACTGCACCGGCCATGTTGGCAAATTCAGTAATACCGGCAATGACGCTCTGGAAGGCATCGTGGCCAAAATTGACCGCACCTAACATAACTTCTTCTGATAATAAGTCGGCTTCGGATTCCACCATTAATACCGCTGAGTCGGTACCGGCTACAACCAGATTCAGGTCAGATTCCGGAATAACCGAGGTTGCAGGGTTTAAAATATATTCGCCGTCTTTATAACCAACTCGCGCACAACCCACCGGACCATTAAAAGGTGCACCGGTTAAGGTTAAGGCAGCCGATGCGCCAATAAGCGCTAACATATCGGGCTCGATTTCTGGGTCACGCGACATAACGGTAGCAATAACTTGTGCTTCGTTTGTAAACCCATCCGGGAAAAGAGGACGGATTGGACGGTCGATTAAACGTGAGGTTAATGTTTCGTGTTCGCTTGGACGCGCTTCGCGTTTAAGGAAACCACCGGGGATACGACCCACTGAATAGGTTTTTTCGGTGTAGTTGACGGTTAAAGGGAAAAAGTCCCGGCCGGGTGTCGATGATTTTTCGACTACAGCGGTAACAAGTACCTTGGTGTCGCCCATGCTAATCATGACCGAGCCAGTTGCCTGACGTGCAATTTCGCCGGTTTCAAGCGTTACAGTTTGTTCACCAAATTTAAATTCATGTTTTACAGGAGTCATCGAGTATCCTCGTTTTAGCGGTAGGAACTCCGGTAGCCCTCTACCGGAGTATCATTATTTTATTCTTATTAAGCTCGTTCGTTTTGACAAACGTAAGAGCCATGCCGTTAAAGTTTTACTTACGTAAACCTAAAGATGCAATTAAATCCCGGTAACGCTGAATATCTTTGTTTTTAAGATAATCCAGTAATTTACGACGCTGACTAACCATGCGTAATAAACCCTGACGCGAATGGTGGTCATGGATATGTTCTTTAAAATGGCCTGATAAATCATTGATACGATTCGACAATAAAGCTACTTGAACTTCGGGTGAACCGGTATCGGTCTCTGTACGAGCAAATTGACTAACAATGCTGGCCTTCTTTTCTGCGCCTAGGGACATCGCAAACTCCTGTTATTACACAATAAATGTTACAAAATTAAAGGCGCGTATTGTACCTGTCGGGTGCGCCCTGACACAAGCAAAATCAAGGATTTTAAAGATATTAATCGACTAAAATCGTCGCTTTTAGCTTAATCCGCTGATTTTACAAAATTTAGTGGTTAACCGCTATAAATTAACCAGACGTTTTGGTGCGACACGGCCGTCTTCGAGAATATGACCTATGCCAATAAAGTCATCCGGGCTTTCACCCATCAACCGTACCCAGCCATTACTCGGCGCTTTCGGCACTAAAACCGGCTGCCCCTGACGGACATAATAGGCTGAATTGGCCGTTAAATTAATCTGTGGCCATTCGGCCAATGCCACATGCATGGGCAGCAATAAATTATCCAGTTTTTCAAAGCCAGCGCCATCTTCAACAAGCTCGGTTAATTTATCCAACGTAATCGTTTGATTGATATTAAACGGGCCGGCAGCAACCCGTCTTAAACTTTGTAAATGAGCACCGCACTCCAGGATTTCACCTAAATCTTCCACCAGGGTACGAATATAGGTGCCTTTTGAACAATGCACAAAAATGTCCAGTTCGTCCTGCTTAAAGCCTAATTTCTTTAGTTCAAAAATAGTGATATTGCGTGGTTTACGTTCTACTTCGATACCCTGCCTAGCTAACTCATACAACGGTTTGCCATTGAGTTTTAGGGCAGAATGCATCGGTGGAATTTGTGAGATTTCTCCGCGAAAAGAATCCAGTGCCATTTCAATCGTGTTTTCCGATAAAACAGGCACCGGGCGTGTTTCTAACACATCCCCTTCGGCATCGGCAGTATTAGTTCGCACACCCAGCTTTGCGATACCCTGGTATTTTTTATCTGCATCTAAAAGATAGCTGGTTATTTTAGTTGCTTCACCTAGGCAAATAGGTAACACGCCTGTTGCGAGTGGATCTAGGCTACCCGTGTGGCCAGCTTTTTGCGCCTTAAAAAGTCGTTTTACCTGTTGCAATGCGGCATTTGAAGAAATGCCGACAGGCTTGTCGAGTAATAAAATACCATGCACCGCACGGCCTTTACGTTTACGCGCCATTATTCTTCACCACTGTTATTACTGTCTTCATCAACATGCTTAACTCTATCGGCCTCGACTACTTCCTCTATTAGACTGGAAAGGCTTGCGCCATAGGCAATACTTTTGTCATAGATAAATCTTAAATTGGGAACAATCCTTAACGACATTCTTTTGGCAATTTGCTTACGCATAAAACCACTTGCCTTGGTTAAGGCTTGCTGAACATTTTCAACATCGAGAGAATCATCGAGCAAGGTATAATAAACTTTGGCATAGGCCAGGTCTCGCGCGACTTCAACAGCTGAAATCGTTAATAATTTAAAACGGGGATCTTTTGACTCGCTGTTAAGCATTTCAGCAAGTTCTCGCTGAAGCTGCTCACCAACACGACGGGCTCGACTAAAATCTTTTGGCATAACGGCTACACAATATTACAAATAATTAAAATTAAAAATGGCAATTAAAGCTCGCGTTTGACTTCAACGCGTTCAAATACTTCGATTTGATCGCCTGCTTTTACATCATTGTAATTTTTAACCCCAATACCACATTCAGTGCCTTGTTTAACGTCATTCACATCGTCTTTAAAACGACGTAAGGATTCAAGTTCACCTTCATAGATAACAACATTATCACGTAGGACACGAATAGGATTACTACGTTTAACGGTGCCTTCTATGACCATACAACCGGCAATGGAACCGAATTTTGGTGAACGGAAAACATCGCGCACTTCGGCAAGACCAATAATTTCTTCTTTGAACTCTGGTGCGAGCATGCCGGTCATAGCGGCTTTAACTTCATCGATTAGGTCGTAGATAACACTGTAATAACGTAAGTCGATGTTTTCTTCATCAAAAATACGCTTAGCGGAGACATCAGCACGAACATTAAAACCAACCACTATGGCAGCCGAAGCAACCGCTAGGTTAGCGTCTGATTCATTAATACCACCAACACCACTGGCTACAATTTTAACTTTGACTTCGTCGGTTGAAAGATTAACCAGGGCATCAACAATCGCTTCGACCGAACCTTGTACGTCAGCTTTTAATACAATATTAACGGTTTGTACGTCGCCTTCGGCCATTTGTGAAAACATGTTTTCAAGTTTGGCAGCTTGCTGGCGGGCAAGTTTAATTTCACGCGATTTACTTTGGCGGAACACCGCGACTTCGCGCGCCTTACGTTCATTTTCAACAACGGTGGCTTCATCACCGGCAGACGGTGTACCTGATAAACCTAATACTTCAACCGGCATAGACGGCCCGGCAGCTACAAGCGTTTCACCCAGGTCATTAAGAATAGCCCGAACACGGCCATACTCTAAACCAGCTAATAAGATATCACCTTTTTTAAGTGTTCCACGTTGGACAAGCACGGTTGCTACTGGACCACGTCCTTTATCAAGACGGGCTTCAACAACCACACCTCGAGCAACACCTTCAACAACCGCTTTTAATTCTAAAATTTCAGCCTGTAAATTAATTGCTTCGAGCAAGTCATCAACACCTTCGCCCGTGTGTGCAGACACATTCACCAAAACCGTGTCACCACCCCAGTCTTCTGGGATAACATCATTTTGCGAAAGTTCGTTCTTAACCCGCTCAGGATCCGCTTCGGGTTTATCCATTTTATTAATGGCAACAATCAATGGTACTTCAGCCGCTTTAGCGTGTTGAATTGCTTCTTTTGTTTGAGGCATCACGCCATCGTCTGCAGCCACAACAAGCACCACAATATCGGTAGACTTGGCACCACGAGAACGCATTGCGGTAAAGGCCGCATGACCAGGTGTGTCGAGGAAAGTAATGTCACCCGTTTTAGTTGGAACGCTGTAAGCACCAATATGTTGGGTAATACCGCCGGCTTCACCAGCGGTAACTTTGGTATTGCGAATATAATCGAGTAGTGATGTTTTACCATGGTCAACATGACCCATAATCGTCACAACAGGAGAACGGGTAACAGCTGCACCATCATCTTCTGTATCTAAAATTTGTTCTTCAATCGCGTCTTCTTTAATAAGCTTGACGGTATGGCCCATTTCTTCAACCACAATGGTGGCGGTTTCCTGATCCAGCACCTGATTAATCGTGACCATTGAACCTAAGTTCATCATCGCTTTAATCACTTCGGCAGCCTTAACCGACATCTTAAGCGCTAACTCAGCCACCGTAATGGTTTCTGGTAATGCAACTTCATGCACAACAGGATCAACCGGTTTCTGGAAGCCATGCTCTGTGCTTTCTGAAGAGGCCGCACTGCGAGAAACCTTATGTTTTCTTTTACGCTTATTTTTATTTTTGCCGCTGTTATCAGTGACAACGTGTAATTCTTTACGGCCATATTTTGTTTTACGATGGTCAGCGCCATCTCGGCCACTACCAGGTTCTTTAGATGACTTATCTTTAGATGACTTATCTTTAGATGACTTATCTTTAGATGACTTATCTTTATCTCGCTTATCTGTCGCCGCTGCATCCTTCTTAGGAGCAGACTCTTCTTTTTTGGCCTCTGCCTGTTTTTCTACTTCTAAACGTGCATCTTCTTCACGCTTTACTTTCTCTTCTTCACGTTTAGTTTTTTCGTCTTCTGCCGCCTGCCGTGATGATTCCTGCTCTTCTTTTAAACGTATATTTGCAGCATGTTGTTGGCGTTGTTCTTCTTCTAGCTGCTGACGTTGCGCTTGAACTTCAGCAAGTTTGTCGTCACTTGCTTCTTCTTTTTCAACTGACTTTTTGGCATAAGTCCGTTTCTTTCTAACTTCAACAGTAACCGATTTACTGCTGGTTGTACGTGAACCTGTTTGCTTAAGTTCCGATGTCGAACGTCGACTTAAGGTAATCTTCGGCGCTTTTGGTTTATCTGCTTTTTTAGGCACGTCTTCTTTACCATGCTTGGTACGTAAAAAAGTCAGCAGTTCCATTTTTTCTGCGTCACTAACCATTGCATCAGCATTCGAAATTTTAATACTCGCCTCTTTAAACTGCTCGAGTAATTTTTCGATGCTTATCCCTACTACTTCAGCAAATTGTTTGACGGTTACATCAGCCATTTATTTTTTACCTTAAATTAACTATTCGTAAATATTACTTTGTATTTATGCTTAAAATCGTGAAAACTAAAACGAAATATATTCTTTAACTATTCGGCCTTAGCTTCAGCTTCAGCTTCTTCAAACCAGGGCTTGCGCGCAGTCATAATCAGTTGTGCCGCAAGTTCTTCATCCATGTCTTCAATTTCCATTAATTCATCAACAGATTGTTCAGCCAAATCTTCCATGGTAATAATGCCTTGCTTAGCCATTTTATAAGCTAAAGGTAATTCCATGCCTTCCATTTCTTTCAGGTCATCAGCCGGTTCAACACTTAAATCTTCTTCTTTTGAAATAGCACGGGTCAGCATGACGTCGCTTGCACGGCCACGTAACTCATTAATCATGTCATCGTCAAATTCTTCAATTTCCTGCATTTCTTCCAATGGAACATAGGCAATTTCATCAACAGTTGAGAAACCTTCCTGGGCAAGAATAACCGCCACTTCTTCGTCAACATCAAGTGCTTCCATAAATAATTTTTGAATGCGTTCAGCTTCTGCTTCACTTTTCTCTTCTGCATCCGTTTCAGACATAACGTTTAATGTCCAGCCGGTTAACTCACTTGCTAATTTAACATTTTGCCCCCCACGCCCAATTGCTTGTGATAATTGTTCTTCTGCAACGGCAATATCCATTGATTCTGAATCTTCATCAACAACAATTGACTGCACTTCGGCAGGTGACATGGCATTGATAACAAATTGTGCCTGATTTTCGTCCCATAAGACGATATCAATTCTTTCACCCGCCAGTTCATTCGACACAGCTTGAACACGCGAGCCGCGCATACCAACACAGGCACCCACAGGATCGATACGCGCTTCGGTACTGTTCACTGCAATTTTGGCTCTTGAACCCGGATCACGTGATGCACCAACTAATTCAATCAAGCCTTCTGCAATTTCAGGTACTTCTATTTTGAATAATTCAATCAGGAATTCAGGCGCGGTACGACTCACAAATAATTGCGGGCCACGAACCTCTTTGTTTATTTCTTTTAAGTAACCACGAATACGGTCACCCGGACGAACAGACTCGCGTGGAATCATATCTTCACGTGGGATGATGGCATCAGCATTGGCGCCAAGATCAAGAAAAACATTACCCCGTTCAACCCGTTTAACCACACCCATGACTAACTCACCAATACGACCTTCGTATTGCTCAACCACTTGGGCGCGTTCAGCTTCGCGCACTTTTTGCACAATAACCTGTTTTGCTGTTTGTGCCGCTATGCGACCAAACTCAACCGAGTCAATTTGCTCTTCGATGTAATCGCCTTCTTCGAGATTTTCATCATCGAACTTGGCCGCACTTAATGTGTATTCACGTTCAGTTTGTTCAACGGCATCATCGGCAACAATTAACCAACGGCGAAAGGTATCGTAAGCGCCGGTTTCTCTGTCAATTTCAACACGTACATCAATATCATTTTCATAACGCTTTTTGGTTGCCATAGCTAAAGCGGCTTCTATCGCTTCAAATATAATGTCTTTATCAACACTTTTTTCATTTGATACCGCATCTACAACCATTAAAATTTCTTTATTCATTACCTTCGTCCTAATTTTTGCGCTTCTCAATAATACGTTTGTTTGCTTATCCATTTACAATAATATTTATCATGTATTTTGAACTATTGCGGAATGATATTAGCCTTATCCACTTCGTCAAAATCAAAACTAAATTCTAGCTCAGTTCCAAGTTCACTGATTGTTATTCTGCCGTCTTCAACTGCAAGAATATTCCCCTTCAATTTACGTCGTTTTTCGACCATGCCATAAAAACGCAGGGCAACCGCACTACCAATAAATTGCTCAAAATGCTCAACCGTAAACAATGGCCGTTCTGTACCCGGAGACGAAATTTCTAGGCTGTATTCACCCTTAATGGGATCTTCAACGTCTAAAATGCCACTGATTTGGCTACTGACCTGTTGGCAGTCGTCCAGATTGATTCCTTTATCTGAATCAATAAATATTCGTACAATCGAATGCTTACCTTGCGAAATATATTCAATACCGAGTAACTCATAGCCTAATGCCGACACCGTTGGAGCAAACATATCCGCCAATTGTTGTTGAATTCGAGCCATTTCTATTAATTCACACCCTAAAATTACGCTTTAAACAAGGTTTTACTCTTTGAAAAACCAACAAAACCTTTATTCCTATAAACAAAAAGTGGGCTCGAAGCCCACTTTTAAAATTCTTACAACCTGTAAAACGCGCATATTATACCACTACATAGGCGTATAACCAATTTTTTTACATTGTTTTTGTTATTTCTTTCAAAGAAAGCCTTATTACGGCTAAAAAAATGATTTAACCACAAGATTAGCCTGTTTTAAAGCCTGCATGAGACAACACTAAAAATCGAGGACTATACCGGAATATTCTTTGTTGCAGAAAGTCTCAAAAATAGCATCACTGAACGGCGTTGCTTCGGTTTCAAAAATATCCCACCACGGGATTAGCTCGAAATCATCTTTTGCCGTTAAGGCTTTCAATTGAGAGGTGGTAAAAGGTGGATCACTGGAAAACAAGCCATAGATGCCAATAAGCAACCAGAATAGTGAGTACGGAATATTAAGAATCCAGGTTTTCAGCTTCTGAGCTTTTTTAATTTCACGAATAATATCGATATAGTCAACCCTTTCCTTACCTGAGATATTGTAAACCTGCCCATTTGGCTGATTCCGAATACAATGCTCAATAATCCGGCAAAAATCACCCACATACAAAGGCTGACGCATATAACGACCGTGCCCTGGAATGGGAAAAATGGGGATACGTTTCATAAAACGCGATAACCAGCCCAGGTGCTTACGGTCAAACCAGCCAAACATCAAGGTTGGCCGTAATACGCAATGCGCAATACCAGAATCTTTAACCATTTCTTCCTGACGTTTTTTGGTTTCGGTATAGTCATCGTCAGCGACTGATTCAACCACCGATGAACTGATATGCACAATAAAAGGTACATTATATTTGGTAGCTGCATCTAAAACCATTTGGGTCGAATTGATATTATTCGCTACAAACGGTGCCGATGATTTAGAACCAATTTGAGCCTGTAGCATAACGATGGCAGCCACATCTTTTACATGCAATTGCCATGCGCCATCATTTACCAGATCTTCTTCTATACAAACAATGTCAGGATGAAGTTGCTTTAAAATTTTAATGTTTGCAATGTGCTTATCAACCACCACCAGGTTGCTATAGCCTAGTTTTTTTAATTGCACAACCAGGTTTTGACCAACCAGACCTGCGCCGCCAGGTAAAAATATTTTATCATTTTTATTTATCGTCATTTATAATATTTCTTTACTTAATGTTTGTATTCACTACTGTCGCATTAACTTAATTAGCAAACTCAAATGCAAGGTTCTGATTCCATGTCCAACGGTACTAATACAACTTAAGACGTAAGCACCGTTTGTATTTTAGTAAAATTCAGCGTTAACAGGACAGTCCATAATATTTATATATTTAATTTTCTAAAAATAAAAGCCGGTATTAATTTAATAATAACCATAATCAAAAACCAGAATGGTGGCACATAAATAACACTTTTATTCTTTTCAATACCTTTTACGATATGTTTTGCAACCTGTTCAGTCGTTGCCCACAAAGCACCTTTTTTGATATCAACTGTCATCGGCGAATCAACAAAACCGGGCTTAATGGTTAATACATTTATACCTTGCTCATATAGTTTATAACGCAAACCTTCTAAAAAAATACCCAGGCCAGCTTTTGCTGAACCATAAATAAAATTACTTTTACGCCCACGGTCGCCAGCCACCGATGTAACAACGGCAATGTTACCACTGTTTTGTTTTGCCATTGCCTGAGAAAATAATACCAGCAAGGAAACCGCACTGGTATAATTTGAATTAAGTTGTTCTATGGTTTTAGAGACATCATTTTCACAATCCTGTTGCGAGTGCATAATACCAAAGCAAACAAATAAAGTGTCGATAACCTCGGCATTACTGGAGATTTGTTTAACAACTTCAGCATGCCTGGACATGTTATTAAAATCCAGAAGGTAACTTTTGACACTATTGCAGCCTCGTGAAACTAAATCGGCTGCCACAATATTTAGCTTTTCTTCGTTACGTGCAACAAGATGGAAACAAACATCTTCCGCAATTAACTTTTTTGCAACCGCCTGTGAAATACCTGAGGTCGCGCCTAATATAATTATATGTTTCATTAATACTGTCCCGTTAACTTTTGAATCAGATATATGTAAGAGTAGGACATGGGATGGTTGTGACTGACTAACGGACCGTCTGCTTCATGGAAGAAGCAGTCGAGCGGCCAGGGATGGCGAATAGCGCGTCCGTTAGTCAGTCACAACCATTCCATGTCCGGCGACGTTAGCATAATCATAAACGTAGATTCAACTTACATTTTAACAACATTAGTTTGAAGTTAGATTTTTCATAATAAACTGTTTCCTATATCGCTTAACTGCTCGTTACACGACGCCAGAAGCTTGAAGAAAAATGTGGGTCAACATACTGCTTAAACTCTTCTAATAAAGGGAATGACTGATTAAACATTTCAGGTGACATTCTTGCATCTTTTGCCGGATAAATCGCACCATTCACTGATTGCACAAGTTTATCCAGTTCAGTTAGAAATTGTAAGGTACGTTTTCCTTTATTCGGAAAATCGAGCGCTAAAGTATAACCAGCTCGAGGAAATGACATCATTCCAACAGAGGGGATATCGCCAAATCGTTTTAACACCGACAAAAATGACGCCATACCGCGATCTGACACTAATTTTAAAAGCTCAACAATAACATCCTTACCGTCCTGAATCGGCACTACACACTGATATTGAAAAAAACCACGCTTACCGTACATACGATTCCAGTTTGATATATTATCTAACGGGTAAAAGAAAGGCGCATAATGCGAAAGCGAATGTTCTTTTTTATTTTGATGTGAATAAAAATACAAATTATTAAAGGCTTTTATCGTAAAAGTATTTAACGTTACATTAGGTAAGTTAATCGGCATGTTAAGCGAACGATTTGTGGTCTTTTTTCTTGAGTAAGAAACAGGATGTTCCTTGGCATGCTCACCGGTAAAATAAATTCCACGACCCAGCTTATTCCCTCTAGAAGACGTATCGATCCATGCAACGGTATATTCTCTTTCGTCTACATTTTCAAGTTCAAAAAACTGCTCAATTGAAGCAAAACTTTTTTGCTGAGTTGATATTGATGAATTAATTATTCTTTTTAGCTTAAATTCAACCCATGTAATTAAGCCAGTTAAACCCAAACCGCCTATTGTTGCTTTAAAATAATCAGGATTTTCTTTTTCAGAACAAAGATACGTTTTATCATCCGACCGTTTAAGCTCAAACGCAGTGACATGGTTTCCAAAACTACCCACAAGATGGTGGTTTTTACCATGTACATCATTTGCTAACGCACCGCCAACTGTCACATAACGTGTACCGGGAGTAACAGGCAAAAACCAGCCGTGAGGAACGATTATCGATAGAAGGTCATCAAAAGTAACACCCGCTTCACAACGTAGTATGCCTTTTTCTTTGTCAAACAATTGAATGTGGTTTAAACAAGATGAATCAATTAAGGTTCCTCTTTCATTTAAACAACTATCGCCATAGCTCCTGCCCTGCCCATATACCAGACAGGTAGATTCGTCTTCAATGATGCCAGAGTTGAAATCTGTATGACACCAGGGAAGTGTTACAACCTTAGTATGGCAAACGTTGGGGTAACGTCCCCAGGAATTATATTTATTGGAACCGTTCATTTTGATTTTTTTGATTTCGCATTACATTTTAAGCTACCGGCTTAATAACCATCTAAACCGCTAGAAAGACACTTACAAAACAAGCAAGAACCACAACGTAACTGGCAACATCGTGCAAGGCAAATAAAACTGGATCTTCGTTAAGATGACCACGATTGGCAATTAGCCAGATACGACTTAACCAGTACAACATGGCAGGAATAATAAGCCATAACCACATTGGTGAAGAATATTTAGTTATAATAACAGGATCATGTATATATAAAGCGATCACTAAAATTGCGATATAACTGGAAATAATACCCATTATCAACAGTAAACCTGAATCAGCAACAGCATAATCCCGGCGGCCGACAGAATCTTCATCCCTGGCTTTTATATTTTTTAATTCAGTAAATCGTTTTAGTAATGCCAGGCTAAAAAATACAAATAACGAGAATACAATTAACCAATATGACATCTCTGCGTTAATAACCACAACACCAGCAATAACACGCAGCGTATACAGACCGCCTAAAATTAATACATCGACAATCGCTATCGCTTTCAAACCAAAAGAATAGGCAAGGGTCAAAATAAAATAAATCATAAAAGCGAACAGGAAATTTTGATTCAAGAGCAAAGCTGTTGCTAGAGCAGTAGAAAATAACGCTACGGCTAAAAATTTAGCAAAACCGCTCGATATTAAACCTGCAGCGATTGGTCTGAATTTTTTAGCTGGATGTTGTCTGTCGGACTCAATATCACAAAGGTCATTAATAATATAGACACTTGAAGCACACAAACTAAAAGCAATAAAAGCAATAATGGCTTCAATAACTAAAACTTGATTGGTATAGGTATGGGATAATAACAAGGGTACGAATACAAGTATATTCTTAACCCATTGGTATACTCGAATTTCTTTGAAAATAGCTTTTAACATGAGCTTTTATTTTTAATAAAGGCTGAGTATACACGAAAATAAAACACTTCATCTAGCTTAGATTTTGATTTCCCGTTTATTTAAACTTTACAATATTTTCAGCGCGCCGTTCAGCTTGAAGCAGATTTTTACTGTGTTCTGTCTTAAACCACAAGGTATCCATAATTTCCTTGCTAGGTGTGTATTCCACCACTATCTCTTTCATAAGCTGAATAATCAATTCGCAATTATACTGACTACAGGCCTTGTCGAGTTGCGACATGTAATTTTCAACAACCTCAGCAGGTAAAAAATCTTCTTCTGCACGCTGAATTCGAGTGTGACGGGTTCGAGACACATTATTACCGATAAGCAATTCTTCATATAATTTTTCTCCATGACGCAAGCCTGAAAATTCAATATCAATATCTGCATCCGGGTTTTCTTCATCTTTAACTTCCAGGCCCATGAGTCGAATCATTCGTTTTGCTAAATCCAGAATTTTAACGGGTTCCCCCATATCCAGAACAAAAACATCGCCACCCTGTCCAAGTGAACTTGCCTGTATCACTAATTGAGCCGCCTCTGGAATAGTCATAAAATAGCGAATAATATCGGGATGGGTGACCGTAACCGGACCACCTGATAATATTTGTTCACGAAACAAAGGCACAACTGAACCTGATGAGCCTAGAACATTGCCAAATCTCACCATGCAAAAGCGTGTATTACTATTATTTGCTTTTGAATAGGCTTGAAGAATGAGTTCTGCGAAACGCTTAGAAGCACCCATTAAATTAGTCGGACGCACTGCTTTGTCTGTTGAAATTAATACAAATGTTTCAACGTTGTTATCAATTGCTGCTTCAGCCGCGAAACTAGTTCCAAATACATTATTCCGTATTCCTTCAATAATATTATGTTCAACTAAAGGTACATGTTTGTAAGCTGCGGCATGATAAATGGTATTAACCAGGCAAGCGCTGATCGTTTGTGACAAGCGGAACTTGTTTTGCACTGAGCCTAGAACCGGCATTAACTTGATAGAGGAATTAGTCTGTTCAAGTTTTGCGATTAATTCTCGTTCAATTTGGTATAAAGAAAATTCTGACTGCTCCAAAAGAACAAGGGTGTCTGGATTTAAATTGATTATTTGCCGACATAGCTCCGAACCAATAGAGCCACCTGCGCCCGTCACCATTACAACTTTATTTTCGATACAGGCTTTGAGTAAATTAGTATCTGGTGGTATCGAATCTCTACCCAGCAAATCCAGCACATCAATATCTTGAATTTCTTCAACGCTCGATTTTCCTGAAACTAAATCTTCCATCCCTGGCACGGTACGAACATGAATCGCATATTGTTCCAGTGATTGAAGTAATTTACGACGTCTGGATTTGCGCACAGAAGGAATCGCAAGTAAAATTTGTTTTACATCATATTTTGCAATTAAAGCCGCTAGTTTTTCGTGCTTATACACTTTTACACCGTGAATCAAATTCCCTTGAATGGTTTTATCATCATCAATAAAAGCAACTACTTTGGTGTCGTTTGCATTCACCAGAACCGTCGCCAGCTGTACACCCGATGAACCCGCACCGTATATAATAACGGGATCTTTTGAATGATGCAGACGCAATATAGCCATTAAATATGCACGCATTAAAATACGGCTTCCCCCCATCAAAAGGATGCCCAGGAGAAAATAAATAATAAATGCAGAACGCGGAACACCCGCAGTATGGGTAAAATAAACAAACGCAGACAAGATAAGCGTTGAAACAGCCATTCCCTTAAACAAGGCCCATGCCACTTGTATCCCCATGTATCTCAACATTGAGCGGTACAAGCCAAAAGTATAAAATACAGGGATACTGATCAATGGCGCAATGGCTATAATCCACCACATATCGGTATCGAGTGTCCCTATTTCCCCAAAGCGCAAAGCAAACGCAGCCCACAGGGAGAAAGGAATAAGGGTTAAATCTACAACCGCTAATATTATACGTTTTACTAGTCTTGAACTGCGATTCACATCAAATGCATTATGAACCAGGCTGACATATTTCTTATATTTATGAACCATCTGTATAATCCCTATATTCTAGTTCTTAATGTTTATTTTATATTCTTATATTTCTAGTCTTCTTATCGACCAAAATCAAAATTCCTAAACATATAACTGCAAATAACATCAAAATACTTAGTTGAATATTAAAGTTTTCTAATTTAAACAAGGCAATCGCCACAAGAGAGCAAGCCAACATCCATGTGTATTCAAGCAGTAATGTTTTTTTATGTCCTAACCCCAATAGCACCAGGCGCTGATAATAATGAGACCTATGCGCTACCCATAATTTTTCGCCTCGAAGCGATCTCTTAACAAGGGTAACGGTTGAATCCAGTATAAAAGGGGTGAATACTATCACGCTTATAAGGATAGAAAAAATACCTTTCTTATTTGCCCACATAGAAAATAATGCAACAAGCATACCAATCAAAGTTGAACCAAGATCCCCCATAAAAATCCTTGAGGGCGGTAAATTAAACAACAGAAAGCCTATAGCAGCACTGACAATAACCAGATTCGCCAGGGCAAAACCTGTCTCACCCTTCATAAACGCTAAAATAGCAAACGTTGTAAAACCAAAAATAGCCATACCAGCTGAAAACCCATCCATGCCATCCATAAAATTATATAGATTAATCAACCAGACAATAAATAGAACCGAGCCCACAGCGGCTAAAACAGGGGGCAAACTAATTTCAACCCCTAGCAAAGTAAATGAGTCAATTACTAGGCCGCTATAAACAAGCAAACCCGCTACAGTGAGTTGTAACAATAAGCGAACAATAGCAGAAATAGAGTAGACGTCATCAACAAGAGCCAAACCAGCCAAAAATAACACAAAAGGAAACAGTGAAAATAATGCAGTGTCAATTTCATGACGGATTATTATCAAAGCGAGTGAAATAGCAATTAAAATTGCCACTCCACCCGTTCGAGGTTTGGGAATAGTATGCAAAGAACGATGATTTGGCACGTCAACAATGCCTAAACGATTACTTACTTTTATAAGAATGTAGGTAAACAAACAGGATATAAATGCAATAACGACAAGAAACAGCCAGACTGAAATATCGCCAACTTCCAAACTAATATTAATTATTCTGCCCTGAATATTGTTAAGTTATAATTTCTAAAGAATCGGCGTCGACTTTAACTTTTGACTCATTACCCATTACATTAAGCAGGATGATAACCCGTTCTTCTCCTGAATTAGCCTTAAACACCCCTTCGTAGCCAGATAAGGCTCCGTCTGTAATGCGCACTTTATTACCTTGAGTAAAGCCGGAATCCTCGTCATGCATCCCCGTATCCGGATTTTCTTTCATCATCAATTGTGAAATTAATAACTCCGGAACGTCCACAGGATATTGAGCAAAGCGAACAAGATTTGCAACACCGAGGGTTGAACGAATTAATGACCAGTCATCCGTTACTTTATTGAGCGATATAAACAAATAGCGAGGGAAAAAGGCTTCGACACTTTTAAGGCGTTTGCCTCGTCGTCGTCTTGACCTTTCTATACATGGCAAATAGGTGATAAAACCTTGTCTTTGCAAGTTTTCCTGAGCCAGAAATTCTTGCCTGGGCTTGGTATAGACGAGATACCAGGAGTTTTCTGATGACAAATTAAGAGACGGAAGCTTTGTTTTAATCATTATTATATAATTGCCTGTTCTATAACCGATATAAATAAATATACACCTAAAAATAGATGTTAGCGAATTTTTAGTTATAAAAAATTAAAAAGATATATACTTTTTTTGATAAAACACGGAAATTATAAATCATGCTTTACAGCAAAGAAGTTTCTCGATATCTGCTGAATGCACAGGGAACTGAAGAATTTTAGACAAGGGAAATATTTCGTCTAATTTATCCACATATTGACGCTCATTTTTATCAACCATAACAATAACTTTCGCTTCTGGTGCATATTTTTGCAAGCTATATAGCAGGACGTCAAGATTACTGATATTAACACCTGCGTAATTATTGCCATAGCCATAAAAAAACTCAGCTACAACAAAATCAGGCGTCTTTTTCTTTAAGACTGAAAGCGCTTTACGCATAGACGAAAAACGGCTTTCATCTATACCACACTGTTTATACACAGGAGAAAAGTCCGGGTGTAAAGGTGATTCTATAATTGAAAACAAAGATGACTTTTGCATATAAAAATCATAATTTATCAGACTAACAAAGACAACTGAATACCCGCCAGAAATCAAAACAGGCTAGAGCCATTATTCTACTGGAGAACGACAAAAAATACCGCTCCACCATCAGTTGAGTTTTCAGCCCAGATTTCACCCGAATGCAGAAGAACAATTTCTTTACTTATCGCTAAACCTAAGCCCGTACCCCCTGAGCCATTATCTGTTTTACTACTCTGAACAAATTTATCAAATATAGACTCCAATTCATTCGCAGGAATACCTTCACCCTTATCATGTATCGAAAAAAGAATTGCTTTTTCACCATTCTTATCGATATCTTTCATACGTATATCGATACAGCTATTATAGACAGTAAATTTAATAGCGTTAGATAACAAATTAATAATAACCTGACTTATTCTCGCACCGTCTATCTTCAACATTGAAATTGAAGATTCATTTATAAAACGAAGCTCAATACTCTTTTCATCTGCCAACGATTGTATTTCCAATATGCATTTTTCGATTAACTGGCTGAGATCGAATTCTTCAATATATAACTCCACTTTACCTGCATCTAACTTAGACATATCTAACAAATCATTGAGTAGAGCAAGTAATCGCTCTCCGCTAAAATTAATTTGCTTAAAATATTTCAGTAACTTTCCAGTATTCTTCTCTGAGATTCTTTTAATACCAAATTTTGAATAACTTAAAATAGCATGCATTGGCGTTCTTAATTCATGTGACATATTTGAGAGGAATTCCGTCTTACTCATAAGAGCTTTTTTGAGCTCATCTTCGGATTTTTTTCGCTCGGTAATATCACGTAAAATAGCCGTGAAAATTTGAGCGCCATTTGAAGTTGATACAGAGAGAGTCAATTCAACTAGAAGAGGCCTTCCATTTTTTGTTATAGCCGGTAATTCAAGAATAGTACCTTCATTTTTTATTTTACCTGCCTGTACAGCTTGTCTTAACCCTTCCTTATGTTTAGAGTGCAAATTATCAGGAATGATACACGTTACGCTTTGATTTAATATTTCATCAACGGAATAACCAAATATTTTAGTTGCCGCATTATTCCAGAACACAATCTCACCGTTATTATTTATTACGATAATGGCATCGGTAATAGATTGAGTAAAATCAAGTAAACGTTTACTCTGTTCTTTCTCTAGTTTGCTAACTTCTTTTAAGAGAGAAGATAAAGCGGTTGTTTTATTATTAAAGGCTCTTGCCAACTCGTAAATCTCTCCTTTCCCTTGAATCGCTAACAAATTTGAGTGACCATCCTTTTCTCTAGTGGCCTGCTTCAGTTGGTGTATCATTTGTCTTAAAGGCCTTGCAATTAAAAAATGCATTAGCCATGCTCCGCTTAAAAACATAAGAACAATAAAAACAGATTGAGTCCAACGGATATCATTAATAATATCCGAAACAGCCATTTCAGTCGGACGTTCAGGTAAAAAGAATATTAATTTCCAGTTTGTTTCAGGCATATGAAAAATAAGCGCGACCGAGCTTGTATTTAATACAGGATCCCGTTTAATACTAATCTGACTTACCAATTTGTTGACCGTACTATCTTCCAATAAAATTTTATTGGCAATATCAAACGATAATAAATTTATATTATCCTCTGATAGCCCATTAATTTTTTTCGAAAAATACGCCCTATTTTTATTTATCAGTATTTTTTGATTTTCACTAAAATCATCCACTGTTTCATCCAGGCTTAAAACTGATTTTATAACAGGTTTATAATACTCACTTACTTTTAAAATATCCTCATAACCATAAAGCGCTTCTTTCTTAGCTAATTTAATTTTTTTTGAATAAAACACAACTTGATTGAATCTATCTAAAACAAAACCATAGCCATTAAATTTCTTAACAATATTTTGAATACTTTGCTGTAAGCCATCCAGCTTAATATCGATGGTTGAAACGCCTGAAAATTTGTCTTTAAAATAAATAGGACTACTACACGTTACCATTGGTTGAGAGGTGTAAGGATCGGTATAAGCCTGAGACCAGTAAACCTGATTCATGGGCAACAAGCTTACCGGGACATACCATTCTGCATTGTGATACCCCACCCCACCAGGTTTATTGTAATCATCAAAATATTCAAGACGCCCAACTTTATTTCTCCCCCAAAAAAAACTGCGTCGAACAGTTTTTTTATCAAAAGCATAAGGTTCCGGCCAGATGCCACCACCTGCAATAAAATCCGCCTCACCTTTTAAATCAATAAGCACCGGTAGGGTACGCATATATAGCGCAACATCTTTATCTGCTGTTTCAGACCACTTGGCCAAAACTTTTGATAATGTCTTTGCCTTGTATAAATCCTTGCTAAATTCCGCAAGAATTGTCTTACCCGCCTGACTTGCCATATTTCTAAAGCGTGCTTCAAGTTGTGGGCGTACTATTTTTTTTGTCACATTGATAGTTAATACCACCAATATAATCAGGGTTATTATGGTAAAAACGTTTAAACGAAAAAATACGCTATTTTGAAAATAATTTTTTTCATTACCCACAAAAATTTGGTCCCTGGATCAATATTTACCGGCTTGTTGCAATGTCGGCAGGAATCACACATTGCTTTAGGGATTATTCATAATTTGATGAATTTACAGTAAAAGCAGGGTTGCTCTTGCGGAGATAAAAAGGGGGATGCTACGAAGATTTTACTTTAGACAAACTAAAAAGGTTATCAATAAGTTATTGATAACCCTTAAGTGTTTGGTAGCGGGGGCTGGTTGCCAACACGATCAACTATTACAAATATTGATCTGCGCCCGCGATATAGCCTCAAAACCACCGTCTAAAAACACGTTGCTATCTAATTTAGAGGGAGTTCGCGCTTCAAAGGCTGCGGTTTATACCAGCAGTTTCCCCCAACTCACAAGAGGGGGAGCGTAAATGTCTCAAAAAACGCCTAAAAATCAAAGGAATAAGTACCCTCCTCCGTTTTCTATGCGCTTCACCGAAGATGAGCGCAAGACTTTAGAGCTAGCTGCGGATGGTAGACCTCTCAGTGCATATATAAGGTGGCTTATATTTGCTAGCAAAAATATGCCTACCATGCCAAAGGCACGTACTCGCGGTGAAAGTGCGAGTTTGGATCACAAGAAACTCGCAAAGCTTCTAGGCGCACTCGGAAAATCCCGCATTGCCAACAATATTAACCAACTAGCACGCGCGGCTAATTCTGGCTCTCTACCCGTCAATGAAGATGTTCTTAAATCCCTGTTTGAAGCGGTGCGCTCAATCGAATGGATGCGCGGGAAGCTTATCGAAGGAATGGGAATTAAGGCTCAGGGTGAAAAAAAGGGAAACCCTCATGATACTTAAGGGTAATCAACGCGCAGGTGGTCGGCAAATGGCACTACACCTGCTTAATGGGGATCAAAATGAGCATGTTAATGTTCATGAAGTATCGGGTTTTGTTGCAGGTGACGTGCTGGGCGCACTTAATGAAGCCTATGCAGTTTCTAAAGGGACTAAATGCAAGCAGTTCATGTACTCACTTTCCCTCTCCCCTCCTCAAAATGAGGATGTACCTATATCCGTGTTTGAAGAAACATTAAAACGGGTTGAAAAAAAGCTGGGGCTAGAGGGACAACCGCGCGTAATCGTCTTCCATGAAAAACATGGGCGCAGGCACGCGCACTGCGTTTGGTCACGCATTGATACTCAAGAGATGAAGGCTATTAATATCTCGCACCCCAAGCTCAAACTAAACTCAATCGCAAAATCTCTATATCTTGAACATCACTGGCAAATGCCAGATGGTTTCAAGGATAGCCGTAATAAAAACCCATTGAACTACACACGAGCTGAATGGCAACAAGCTGCGCGCACTGGACAAAACCCAAAAGTAATCAAAGCGTCTTTACAAGAATGCTGGGCTACCAGTGATGATAAAAAATCATTTGAGCAAGCTTTGCAGGAACGAGGATACTATCTCGCCAAAGGCGATAGGCGCGGATTTGTAGTTATTGATATTCATGGCGAGATTTATTCCTTAACCCGCCAGCTTGGAGTGAAAAAGAAAGA
>CAZDEC010000014.1:19634-61095 GCA_964504295.1 uncultured Thioalkalispiraceae bacterium | reverse complement strand
GACCAGGCTTTCTATATTCAAAGCAGGGGCTTAAAGTTAACGGGACAGCAGTGAATTTCCTTATTAATATAAATTAAAACATCGGCTAACTGCATTATAAATACCACTATCTAATGTTAACGACAGGCAACTATCTCACCTTAACGTTAGATAAGTCAAGTATCAAAATATTAGGGGAACATTATTCTGTCGGATTTAGTACGCCAAAAAGAAACTTGCACAATCAGGCGTGGTGTTAATAACCACCACGCCCGCATCGATACTTTGTCGTTAACGTCTATTTACATCCGTGTATAAGTCATCACGACGTAGTGGAATTGGCAACATGTCGCGTCGGTGTCCTACGAGTAACTGGTGCACACCAATGGAACCTTCGTTAAAGAAATAGGCGGAACCAGCCATATATAAGCGCCATAATCGATAAGTCACTTCGCTGGTTAACTCGATTGCCTGATCCCGGTTTGCGACCAACTTATCGACCCAGTGCCTTAGAGTATAAGTGTAATGGCGGCGCAGGCCTTCCGTATCGAGCACTTCAAAACCAGCCTTCTCCATAGCGTCGGCAACATGGCTAACCCGTGCCAATTCCCCGTCCGGAAAAATATATTTATTAATAAAGCGGGTAACCGGTGTATTTTCCCAGCCTGTTTCACTGGTAATACCATGATTCAAAAACAGGCCACCTTTTTTAAGAATACGTTTAACCGTAGAAAAATAAGTTGGGAAATTCTTAAGCCCAATATGCTCAAACATACCGACACTCACCACTCGATCGTAAGCCGCCTGTTTGGGTAAATCGCGGTAATCACGTAACTCGATTTTTACCTGTCCATCCAGACCTTCGGCATGCACCCTTTCGGTCGCAATACGTTGTTGCGCTTTACTGAGTGTAATGCCATGCACCTTAGCACCATAATGACGTGCCGCATGGATAGCCAGCGCACCCCAGCCGCAACCAATATCAAGTAAGGTCTGACCGGGCTGAATGCGTAGCTTGCGACACAGATAATCGAGTTTTTCTCGCTGTGCTTCAGCTAATGGCTGCTGGTCATCACGAAAATAAGCACAGGAATAAACCATTTCCGGATCCAGCCAGAGACGATAAAATTCATTACTAACATCATAGTGATGCGCAATGCTGGCCTGTCCATTTTTATGCTCATTACTACTTGATGATTTTTGTAAAACCTTTTGCTGCTGACGCTTGGCGGGGAGTTTTAACGCCAGGCGTAACAAACGCCACTGTTCGCCCCAGGGCAAACTCAGCGTATCAAGATAGTCACCCATATCAAACAAGGTTTCCATATTACCTTTGACGGAGACCGCACCGTCCAGATAAGCCTCGGTTAGTCTCTGTAAACTACGGTGCAGCACCAGTTCCCGAATAACCGCGGGGTCATTAAAAACAATATGGCAGCCAGCGTCCGGTCGACCAACAACCTGTCTGCCATCCCAAAGTTCTATGGCCGTATTTCCATGATAGCCCTTAAGCACACTTGAAATAATATCGCTACTGATTGCAGAGGGAGATGTGTCGTTTCTATTTTCAGTGTTAACGGCAAATCCAAATCCTGTACTGTTGTAGCTGTCGGCGGGTTTATTTAAATGTTCCATGGTAGCCCTCCTTAAATAATTGACTGTTCTCAAATGAGAATTAAAATAGTTCTTCTTATACCTTAAATCATCTTACACCTTAAATGTAGGACATAAGTGTTAGACATAGGTCAAGGGTGTTGTGAAAATATTTTTTACGCTAGATGTTTTCCTCCTTATTACAAGGAACCATTTAATTAAACTCTTATAAAACATATACTAAGCATCTAAAAAACCAGGCAAGTGGTACACCCCAATGACATTTCCTAAACCAGCTAACACTGACTCAATCTCCAAAAATATTTTTGGTCTTATTATTTCGCGTCCATTTTGGCAACAAAACGATTTCTGGCTTGCCTGTATTGCTGCAATCCTGTTATGGCTTATTTTCAAGCCGTTAAACCTCCCTCTCCCCATGCCCGTCAACATAGGGTTTTCGCCTTTAAGCAGCCTATTTTTCCTGTTTATTTTGGTTTTCCCCGTTCTCGAAGAAATTGTTTTTCGTGGTTTAATTCAGGAATCGTTACATAAGCTACTGAATTCAGAAGCAAAACCCTGCCTGATTATTAGCCATATCAGTGGTGCGAACCTTTTAACCAGCATTTTTTTCGCCATCAGTCACCTTTGGGCACATTCACTAACCTGGGCGCTCGCCACGCTGGTACCATCGCTTATTTTTGGCTATTTTAAAGATCAATATCAGTCATTGAAGCCTTCCATTTGTCTGCATATTTTCTATAATGTTGTTTTCTATCTGTTTTTGTATCACTGGTCGTTAACCCAGTAAATATTGACTCCGATCAATATTAACAGATGCTAATATATCTATACTATTAATGTAACCACGCAAAAGACACGAGGCGACCTATGTTCCTTCAGCAAAAATTACCCCCAGTAATGCTTAGTCGCTTTTTACTCATTAGCTTTATACTGATTGGCTTTAGTCTAAACACGCCAACTTATGCTAATGATACGAGTGGAGAACATTTATATTCAGAACATTGCTCGGTATGCCACGGCGATAAGGGCAGTGGCGGGGTTGGCATACCACTGGATCTGGAATCATTCCAAAATAGTATCAGTGATGAATATCTTTCTAAATCCATTGAATATGGTCGTATTGGCCGAACCATGCCAGCGTTTAAAAAACTTGGCGACAAAAACATTAAAAAACTGGTTAAATACATTCGTAGTTTTACCCAGGTTAAAGCAGCTGTTTTTGACCCAACACCAATAAAAGGCAATATTCAACACGGTAAAGCACTCTTTAAGAAAAAATGTGCCAGTTGCCATGGCGACTATGGTCAGGGCGGCCAAGGTACCGGTGTTACTTTTTCCCGGCCTCGCGACTTAAGCATTATTCCACCAGCCTTGAACAATGCCGGGTTTCTGGCCTCCGCCAGCGACGAAATGATTAAACACACTTTAATTACCGGCCGCGATAAAACCCCAATGAACTCCTTCCTAAAGCAAGGTCTGTCGGAAACCGACATTAATGATGTGGTTGCCTACATTCGTCAATTCGAAAACAAACAACCAGCCAAACTTCGTCATCAAAAACTCGATGCCATTATTGTTGAAGAATCCCCCTACTCACTTGAAAAAACACTCGCCAACCTGAAAAAAGCGGTTATCGGAAAAAACTTTAGAATTATTCGGCAACAAACTCTGGACAATGGTCTGGTGGATAAAAGCAAAGAAAACAAAAAACAAATTATTCTGTATTTTTGTAATTTCCAGTTTTTAAACGAATCACTGGCACTGGATCCAAGAATCGGTTTGTTCCTGCCGTGTCGAATTACCATTGTGCAACAGGGCGACTCGGTAAAAGTAATGGCTATTAACCCGTTACGCTTAAGTAAACTATTTAGTAATGATGAGTTAGACAATGCCTGTAAGAGCATGTCTAATCTCTACACAGAAATAATTGAAGAAGCGACGTTATAATGATTAAAAGTAAAAATATACTAGTACGATTTTTATGTATCCTGTTTGCCTTCAGCTATTTTCATACAATTGCTAACGCCGACGAATTAATGATGACGCGTTCAACTGAAGACTTCCCGGAAGCTATGTTAATGCTACAAAATTTAATTAAACAACAAGGCTACACACCATCGCGTGTACAGCGCGTTGATATTGGTTTAACCAAATCCGGTTACAAAACGGATAAGTATCGTGTAGTATTTTTCGGTAAAACCGATGAAATAAAAACTATCAGTGAAAATTTACCCGAAATCATTCCCTATTTACCGTTAAAAATTTCCATATTTGCAGAAGACGGGCAAACAATTTTAGTCACACTCGACCCAATGTCGTTTGACAAGATGTATCCGAATTCTGGCTTCACCGCAGTTTTTAAACGCTGGACCAAAGATATGCATATTATTTTTGATGGCATCCATAATTTAAATTAGGCGGCTTTTAATAATCACGCTATCAACCGACCATTGACCGGATCCCTGTGCCATTAAAACAAGCAACATTAAACCCCACACCATATGATCCTGTAAGCCAGCATAGCTTAAGTCCGGGTAAGAAATAGCGGCAATAATATTAAACACAAATAAAGCCAACGGCACCAACCGTCCAGCAAGGCCAATGACTAACATCACAGGCAGTAGCAGTTCTACAAACGTAGCAAGGTATGCGGCAAAGACCGGCGAAAGCAATGGCACAGCGTATTCATCCGCAAATAACATTAATGTGGTATCAAAACTCTCAATTTTATTTAAACCCGATTTAAGAAACACATTTGCAACCCATAATTTTAAAGCCATCTCTGCAATGGGTTTTAAGCGGCCTAATAATTTTTCAATATTGCAGTAAAAATTTAAAGTTGATTTAATACATGTATCATCCATTTTCGAAAGCCCCTAACATTAATATAACTATTTATTTAAAGAATAACTTTGTATCCATCCGTTATGAATAGAATCAGTAAAGAGCATATTGATATCAACAGCAATACCCGTATTGATTGTTAATTTACACACATTTACAAAACGATCCTGATTTTCAATATAGCCAAGAAAATAAAACTGTTCCTCTGTTAGCACATCAATGTTCACCTTAGACTGATTTTTCCAGATAATTAAAAAAACATCCTTGTCGGTATACTCAACATCCATATCACGGTCATCCCAATGTATCGAATAAATTTCATCGATGGGGTAAACGGAGCGCATCAAGGCACTGCCGTTGGGCAAAGCTAAAGTTAATTGCAACTGCTGCTCTGCACTTAACTGGTTTATTTGATATAAATTATTTTTCTGAACTTCGGCATTTAGCGCAATATTATAAAACCATTCCAGCCTGGCTATATCAGCAAGATAAGGAACGGAGCGAGCCTGTTTTAAATCCTGAATAAAACCGGCAAGTTCTTCACCATAATCATTTAAGTCCTGAACCTTGCACGGGTAGGTCTTTATATACTGCCCTAGCATCATATTAAAAAATTCTTCGCCCACTAATTCTTTTGTGACTGGATAGGTTTCTGCAAGGGCTTTTTTTAATCCACCAAAAATACTTTGCCGATAAATAGATAGTTGCTGTGCGGCTGTTTTATCGGCTGTTTCCTGAATAAAAGGATAAGCATTATTTTCTGTACCAGCATCGTAAATGCCCTGTAAAAAACTGGTTTGTAATTTATGCAGCATGCACATTTACCTGTTGCATTATTTTTTCTGCTTTTTTGGCTTCTGCTGCTAATACTTTAAAATCAGGAATATCGTTATCCCATTCAATTAAAGTTGGTACCGCACCAAATTTCGTTAGTGCTTTTTTATACAGATCCCATACGGGTTGATGCACGGCTTCTCCATGCGTATCTAGTAAATGTGTTCCCATATCGGTATAACCCGCCAGGTGCATTTCTTTAACACGCTCAACCGACACATCGGCTAAATAGGCCATTGCATCGAGTTTATGATTTGTTGCGCTCACATATATATTGTTAATATCGAGCAATATATCGCAATCGGCTTGTTCTACAATTATTTTTAAAAACGTCCACTCGTCCATTATTGAATCACTGAAGGTTAAATAACTTGATGCATTTTCTAATAATATTCGCCGCTCTAAAAAATCCTGTACCTGCTTGATATGTTTAACGACAACATCTATCGCTTCTTCGGTGTACGGCATGGGCAAAAGATCGTGAGAATGGTAACCATTAACTGAAGTCCAGCATAAATGGTCTGACACATAAACCGGTTTAAACTGTTTTATTAAATGCTTTAATTTTTTTAGGTAGTTAAAATTAAGCTGACCAACTGAACCTAATGACATGCCAACACTATGAAAGGTTATCGGGTAGGCTGCCGCAGCTTTTGCCAGATAGTCTAAGGATGAACCAGCGTCCATCATATAATTATCAATCAGCACCTCAAACCAGGGAATTGCGGGTTGATGCTTTTCAATATATTCAAAATGATTAGAGCGGAACCCCACCCCGACACCACTAATACTGGTGTGAGATGAGGCTGCCTTTTTCTTTTTCAAACTGTTTCTACTTTTTCTTAACAAAAATAGAAGCATCTGCAATTTTTTTACAGGTTCCATTTGGCACGTATAACCATTCATCTGACATTTTGTCTGACGATGCCTGACCAGAACAACCATGACGATTATTGCCGCAATCGTTTTTACCGGCCTTGACAATACCGGCGCATTTTTCAAATCCTTTTTTAGCAGCAACCGCTTCACCAGCACCCGCCAACAAACCCATAGTGACAACACCTGCAACAGCCCCACTAAACGCACCACTGACAATAGACTTTGATTTAACTTTACTCATTTAGATATTCCTCCATTAAATTAAAATACCAACAACAAACGTTGTTACAAAAGAAGACCCTGGAACAGCTGGGAATATTACAATTTATTTTAATTTTTTTTTAATGCAATTATTACCTCATATCTGTCACCGGCGTGTCCCTCGTGGTTGAAAAAATATATACTAAATTGTAATAATTAGACTGCTCAACATGTCTACATAAATATGACCACTGACAATAAACAACAGATATTCGAAAACCTGGTACAGGCTTACTCGCCTGAACTTTACCGCTTTGCTTTTTGGCAATGTAAAAATCAGGCGCTAGCCGAAGACATGCTGCAAGAATGTTTTGCTCGTGGCTGGAAAGCGCTGCATAAACTGGAAGATGAGAAAGCCGCACGAGCCTGGCTTTATACAATCTTAAGAAGAGAGATAGCACGCCATTTCAAGCGTAAAAGCAGTCAGGAGCTTTCGCTTGATGGTATTGAACAAGATAATCTCAAGCCGGATACAGTGGCAATGGATTCAGTCCATATACATTACGACTGCACTTTATCGGACGACATTAATCTGCGCCAGGCAATGGATAAAATCCCGTACGAATACCGTGATGCGCTGATGCTACAAGTACTTGGCGGCTACAGCTGCGAAGAAATTGCCGAAATCTCCGACAGTACAGCCGGTACAATTATGACCCGACTATTTCGCGCTCGGCAAAAATTACGTCAACTATTAACCAAAGATTCAACAAGCTCTGCCCGTTCGCAGTAGCTATTTGCAGGAAAACAAAATGAACTGTATCGATGTCCATAGAAAACTAACTGCCGATCCATCTATTCAGGATGAGCCTGTACTGGCACACCTGTCTCAGTGCACAGCCTGTGCTAATTTTGCAAAATCAATCGATCAATTTGAACAGTCACTGCAGCCTGCCGCAAAAATAGACGTACCGGACGGCTTAGCCGAGCGCATTCTTTTAAAACATAACTTCAGGCAACAACATCAACAACGCTCTATACGCTTTAAGCTCTATGCAATTGCCGCAAGTTTATTCCTGGTGCTTGGCATTAGTTTAAATATTGGTAACTTTAATACAGTGCGTGAGAATGCCCTGACTCTGGAAGAGGTTGCAATCAATCATGTTATAGAAGAACGTAACCATTTAACTGAAAATAAAGATATTCAGTTGGCCGCTTTAAATAAGATATTAGAGCCTTTCAAGCTTAAATTTAAACAGACTATTGGCAAAATTAATTATGCCGGTAGTTGCCCTATCCACAATTCACCTGGCGTGCATATTATTGTGCAAGAGAAAAATACCACTGCAACCCTGCTCCTAATGCCCGGCGAATATGTAAAGCACCGACGCACACACAGTAAAGATGGCTTCACGACCACGGTAATACCAACACAAAATGGCAGCATGGCTATCGTCACGGAAAAAGGCAGCCAGCCTGAATTAATAAAAGCCATAGAAAAGGATTTAAACAAGGCTATTCAATATATTTAACCTAAACTCGAGATAAGAAAAATATTAGCTAAATTCCGAGAAAAGTAGGATAGGAGACTGGGATCCGCTCACTAAAGACCGTCTGCCGCATGGACGCGGCAGTCGAGCAGCCATGGACGGCGTGTTTTGCGTGTCTTTAGTGAGCGGATCCCAGTCTCCTATCCGAGGTATTAGCGTTATTGCTCTTATCCCAAGTTCGGATTACTTAACCTATAACCACAAAGTAAGACAATATTGAGAATCTTTAGTCTTCTTAGTGTCCTTAGTGTCTTCGTGGCTAATAAAATAAAACCTGCATACCCGCTTAAATAATATTAGGATTTGCTTATTTACACTATAATAGGTCATACTCAGTCAACACAATTACAGGTTTTGTCTATGTCTAACTCAACCTCACTTACCGATCCACATGGCCGCCAGATAAAATATCTGCGCGTCTCCGTAACTGATCGTTGCGACTTACGTTGCAATTACTGCTTGCCCAAAGGCTTTAAAGACTTCCAGGAGCCTGACGACTGGCTCAGCTTTGATGAAATGACACGTATTATCGCCGCTTTTGCACGACTCGGCGCAACCCAGATTAGGCTCACCGGAGGTGAACCGCTGGTGCGCAATAACTTCCCCGAGCTTGTCGATAAAATTACTTCTATCCCTGAATTAACCGATCTTTCGCTTAGCACTAATGCTACACGACTAGCCAACCAGGCCACGTCTTTAAAACTGTCTGGCATTCAACGTATTAATGTAAGTCTTGATACCTTAAACCCGGAAAAATTTAAAAGTATTACCCAGGGTAAATTACAAAAAGTACTCGATGGCCTGCAAGCCGCAAAAGCAGCCGGCATCAAACCGATTAAAATTAATATGGTAGTAATGAAAGGCGTTAACGACAACGAAGTTCCGGACATGGTAAATTTCTGTATCGACAATGATTTTACCTTACGCTTTATCGAAACCATGCCGATGGGCGATACTGGCCGAGATGCATCCAATCAGTACCTGAGCCTGCAAATTGTTAAGCAACAACTTGCAGAACAATTTGCGCTTATCCCAACTCAAATGCGTGGTGCGGGTCCGGCACGTTATTACAATATCGGTGGCACCAACATTAACATTGGTTTTATTACACCCATTTCACAACATTTTTGTGAAACCTGTAACCGAGTGCGCTTAACTGTTGATGGAACTTTGTATCTTTGCCTCGGCCAGGAACATAGCTACCCATTGCGGGAGATTTTACGCGAAGGTGTCAGTGATAGTGAACTTGAACAACACATAATAAAAGCCATTGCGCTAAAACCGGAGAACCATGAATTTTCTGAAAACCCAGGCAAGCTCGTCCGCTTTATGTCACAAACCGGCGGCTAACACCCTTTACCCGTTTTTATTGATACTCAGCTTTGTTTTTCTTTTCAATAGCGTCGCTATTGCAAAAAATAAAGCCAAAAGTGTTGACGCGATTCTTAAGCAAAAAACCAACCCCGCAGGCGTTGTCATAGAAATTGTCACCGGCGGCGACGACAGCCTTGAATGGGCATTACCTCTCGCGCAGGATTATATAAAAAAACTACGTAACAAGTACCCCGAGCTGGCCATTGCAATCGTCAGCCACGGTGCCGAGCAATTTGCATTAACCAACGATGAAAAAGATGACAACAGGGAAATACACCAGCTGGTACAGTCTATCGGTAAAGCCGACATTCCAGTGCATGTTTGTGAAACGTATGCCGGTTGGCAAGGACTCAGTGCCAATGATTTCCCAGCTTATGTAAATGTTTCCGCCGCTGGGCCGGCACAGGTAAATGATTATCTATCGATGGACTATGAACTCATTATCATTAGCGGTGATGATGAGTAAGTAAGACTCAACGTCTGTTTAGTTTAAAAATTATATTTTAAAATCTTCAACGAGAGAGTGTAAATCAGCCGCATACTGAGCGACTTCATTACTAGCCTGACTAACCTGATTCATATTGCCAACAGCTTGAACAGAAACATCATTAATCACCACAACATTCCGATTCACATCTTCAACAACCGTGTTTTGCTCCTCGGCTGCGCTAGCAATTTGCATACTCATGTCTTTAATGGTGGTGATATTGCCCGCGATAGTAGCAAGTGCTTCTACCGCCTGTTCAGTATATTCAACCCCCTGTTGCGCCTGGTTTCGGCCTTTTTCCATTGTCGCAACAGCATCTCGCGAACCGCTTTGCAAACGCTCAATCATCTTACTGATTTCTTTGGTTGACTCCTGGGTTCGCGTTGCCAGAGTACGTACTTCATCGGCAACAACAGCAAAACCGCGACCTTGATCACCTGCCCGAGCAGCTTCAATAGCCGCATTTAATGCCAGTAAATTAGTTTGTTCTGCAATACCGTTGATAACCAGCAAAACATTACCTATATTCTCACTCTCTTTTTCCAGATTGCTAATAACATCGGTTGCATTCCCAACCATATCCGCAAGTACATCCACTGAACTCATGGCCTCAACCACAACCACTTTGGCATTATCACTGTATTCGTTAGCCTCTTTTGTTGCGCTTGCCGTTTGTTCAGCATGTCTTGCCACTTCCTGTGCCGTGGCAGCCATTTGATTAACAGCGGTTGCGACCTGTTCAATTTGGGATTGCTGCTGATGGCTGCCATCGGTAGCCTCTGTGGTAAGTTTTTTTAATGCCTCAGAAGCGGTATATAGTTGACTTGATTCCTCGTTAATTTTAGTGATGATATCCCGCAGGTTTTGAGCCATTCGGTTAAAGCTATCGACGATATCACCAATTACATCATCACTTTCCATGGTGCAGGTATGACGGATATCCTTGTCACTGATTGCATGAGCTATTTCAGCTATCCGCTTTAGTTTTTTCAATAATATAACTTTAACTAGCAGGTAATTAACCATACCGATAGTAACACCCACAATCAGGGTGCTTATCGAAAACCAAACATACATACCAGGCTTCCATTCAACGAAAATCTCGGCAAAGAAAGGGAGAATAAGGCCAACTACGCTGCCAAAAACAAGGAAGGTAAGCAATAAATTTCGTAACAAACTAGGCTTAAGCTTTTTCATACGACTAAAATCCTTATAATGAATTTACCCATATTAGTAAACGGGGAGTGTTCGTAAAAAATTGAGAATAATGCAAACAGGCCTAAGGTGTTATTGGCCAAATCAACACAATCCTTGAGTGGTACTACTATCGGTTACTGCCAGTAAAAAATATTAAGTGGGATACATTAATATACTAAAAATAATACCGTTAAATCATTCGATGCACACCACTCGTCATATCTCTTTTGTAGGCTTTAACGCAGTTACGTCCGCGCTTTTTTGCCTCGTACATCGCAATATCAACGTTGTGCAGAATCTTTTTAAGATTCAGATCTTCGGTAATAATTTCACTATAAACACCAATGCTCACCGTGACATTCAAGTGCCTGTGTCGCCAGGGGATACTTAAGTTTTCAATTGCATGGCGTATCTGATTCGCTCGCGATTGCGCCACCCGTCCATCACAACGTAAACGCAATACAAATTCATCACCGGCGTAACGAGCAACCACATCACCTTGACGCATAAACGATTCAAGAATACGCGCAACGCGAGTAAGCACCTCATCACCCGCCGCATGGCCATAGGTGTCATTAATGGATTTAAAGTTATCAATATCAAATAATAGTAATGAAAGATATTCGGACTCTGAATCTCGACGCGAAATAATATCCGTTAAATCCATTTCAAAAAAACGTCGATTGCCTAAAGACGTTAAAAAATCACTTTTTGCCGCCTCTTCCAGTTTCTCATTGGCAATGCGTAACTGCTGGGTTGCCTGGCTGACCTTTTGTTGTAAATTCCCATTCAACTCAGCAACCTCTTCACGTGCAAACTGTAATCCACGTACCAGCGACTTTAATGCATAGCCTAATTGCTTTGCTTCGCGTGGCTCATTATCTGCGGGAAACTCAAATTCACCTTTCAAATTATTATCGAGCAAATCCTGGCTTGCCTGTGCCAGGCGGTTAATGGGTCGGGTAATCCAACGGGAGATTAAATAACCAAGAATAATCGCGACCACTAGGCCAAAACCACCCCATAAAAAGTTTGAATTCATAAACTGATTAACATGCGCAATCACTTCAGATTTGGGTTGTGGCACCATTACGCCCCAGCCTGTTCCGGCAACAGCTGAATAACCCGCAACCATATCGGCCTTTATAAAGGAGGAATAAAATTCGGTCACGCCTTTTTTACCGGCTTTCATTTTTTGTACAATTGGCCAGCTGCTTAAATTCTTCATTTCCGCCATCCACTCAGGATTTGGATGGGCAATCACACGTCCATTTTGGTCCACAATAGCGGAGTGGCCTTTGTCGCCAAACTTAATACCCTGGCGCAGCTTCTCAATGACACTAATGCGAATCTCGGCAAGCAAAACACCTTGTAACTTATTCGCTGCATCAAACAGTGGCACGCCCATGATAATGCTTGGTTTTAAAGTAAAGGGGCTGGGTTTAATGCCAGAAATATATTGCCTTTCGGTTTGCTTTATAAAAAGAAAGCAATGTTCACTGCCATATAAACGTGGCGTAATGGCTTCGCGAACAAAATCAATATCATCGGCTACCTTATATACAAGCATTTGTCCCGATGCATTCACATACGAGATACTGCCAAAGCCGCTTAATTTATCGAAAGTACGGTTGATGAATTTTTGTAATGCAACAGGCTTTTTAAGTAAGGGCTGAATAGATTCAGAGACTAAATACAAAGTATTGAAATGATCATCGACAAAAATTTCGATTGGGGCGGCCAGGTTTTCCGCTAAAAGTTCATGCTTTTCGTGAATTTCACGCCAGCTATTTTCCCAGGCAGTATTGTTTAAATGAATCGCCATCAAACTGACAGGCAGAATCGCAACAACCAACATACCTAAAATCATTAATCGACTAACAGGCTGAGACAACAAACGCTGGAACATGACAAACCTCTCAAGAAAACATCCAGTAAGTGTGATGCACATCACACTTTGAAATACTATACCGAAAAATATGGTCAAATAATAGCCAAAATACAGCTATACCCTTATAAAAAGTATTGCTATTTTATAACTAATTGATTGAAATCAAAAATCACCATCTTAATTAAAGCAACAATATCAGCAATGCCACTAGCAATAACCCAATAGCAAACACCCTTTGCAGCAATTTGGCTGATAACTGGTGGGCACAGCGAGCACCCAATGGAGCCAGAAAAACACTTAATAAGCCCACCCCCAGCAAAGCTGGAATATACACAAAACCGAGACTGTATAGTGGCAGCCGCGGATTATCTGCACCGGTCCAGATAAACGCAAGCGCACCGGCAATGGCAATGGGTAAACCAAGTGCAGCAGAAGTAGCAATCGATTTTTGAATCGATAAGCCGGCCCAGCGTAAAAATGGCACACTCAAGGTGCCACCACCAATGCCCACAATGGCTGAGGCCGCACTAATAAACAAAGCTGCAATATTTAAAATAATTCGACTCGGCAACATTGCTCGTACTACATTAATATTGGCGTGGGTTAAGAGCTTAACAGCAACCAATATCTCAAAAATTGAAAAAATAAACTGCAGTGATTCAGATTCGATATTTTTAGCCAGCAATGCGCCGAGCATACCACCAACTAAAATCCCGCCGGTCATTAATTTAACAATCCGCCATTGCACTGCAGCGTGAGCGTGATGGGCTCGAGCTGAGGAGATGGAGGTTACTATAATCGTCGCAAGGGAGGTGCCAATGGCCATATGCATACTGATAGCTGGATCGAAACCCTGTAGAAAAAAGCAATACACCAGAGCTGGTACAATAATCAAACCACCACCAACACCAAACAACCCGGCAAGAAAGCCGGCAACAACCCCGGTTACCGCATAAAGAAAAATGATGGATAAAGTCACAGAGAATCTACATTAATTTGATTTGGTTTAATTTGATTAGTGTTTTTTCAGGGACCGAGAACATGAAACTAAGCATGCCATATCGTAACACTATATAATGGTATAACTTACTTTTAAGAAAATGATTTAATAATAACAATATGAGTATTAAAATTTATACCGTTGGCGGCTACGTTCGCGACCAGTTACTTAACTTGCCCAGCAAGGACAAAGACTGGGTCGTGGTGGGTGCCACTCCAGAACAAATGAAGCAACAGGGCTACCAAGCTGTCGGCAAAGACTTCCCGGTTTTTTTACACCCGCAAACAAAACAGGAATATGCACTTGCCCGCACCGAGCGCAAAACAGCGGTAGGCTATACCGGTTTTCAATTCAATGCTGGTGTTGATGTCAGCCTTGAAGAAGACTTGATTCGCCGCGACCTGACCATTAACGCAATTGCTCAGGATGAAAAGGGTAACCTCATCGACCCTTACCATGGTCAGGAAGATTTAAAAAAACGTATTTTACGCCATGTGTCTCCCGCCTTTGTCGAAGATCCGTTAAGAGTACTGCGTGTCGCACGCTTTGCTGCACGCTTTGCAAACCTGGGTTTTAAAATTGCAGATGAAACCCTTGAGCTTATGCAGGAAATTGTTCACTCGGGCGAGATTGCAACTTTGGTGGCTGAACGTGTCTGGCAGGAATTGCATACAACCCTGCTCACCAACAACCCGCAAGTTTTTTTTAAGGTATTACGTGAGTGCGGCGCATTAAAAATTTTACTGCCTGAACTCGATAGCCTGTTTGGTATACCGCAAACAAAACAATATCACCCTGAAATTGACACTGGCATTCATACATTAATGGTACTCGAACAAGCCGTAAAGCTCAGTGATGACCCGGAAGTACGTTTTGCTGCATTAGTACATGACCTTGGTAAAGGCCTTACACCCAAAGAAGAATTACCCCGACATATCGGCCACGAACACCGCGGCATTAAACCGGTAAAGCAATTATGCAATCGCTTTAAAGTGCCTAAAAGTTATCGTGAACTTGCCTTAATCGTGACCGAATACCACTTAAACTACCATCGCATTGAAGAATTAAAACCTGCCACTGTGGTAAAACTATTACAAAAAATGGATGCGTTTCGACGCCCTCAACGTTTTGAAAAATTTTTACTTGCCTGTGAAGCCGATTCACGCGGTCGTGCGGGTTTGGAAAATAAAGCTTTTACGCAACCAGGAATATTTCACGCTTATTTTAAAGCGGCAAATGAAGTGGATTATTCTGAATTGAAAGAACGCGGCTTACAGGGGAAAGACTTTGCAGATGGCTTGGTTAGACTACGGGTTAGGGCTGTTGCTGAGAGTAAAAAAAATTAACCACGAAGAAAATCAAAAAATTATTTTATTACATAACCTGAGTTTGAGATAAGAGGAATAAGTCATTAAAATACACTAGCGCGAGGACAGGAAATGGGGGTTTGCCCAATAAAGACCGTCTGCCGCAAGGACGCGGCAGTCGAGCAGCCAGGGATGGCATGTTTTGCGTGTCTTTATTGGGCAAACCCCCGTTTCCTGTCCGTTGGAAAACCACGGAATTTGTTATCCCGAACTCAGGTTACATAAAACAAGCTTTACCGAAAATTTATTTTCAACACGCTATTCAATTGTATTTCAAATTGTTTTCTTTGTGGCTAATCAGCTTTTAAACAAACATCACTATCAACACAATCCCCAACACAAACCGATAAATGACAAACGGCATCATGCCAATACGTTCAAGTAATTTTAAAAAAATATGGATACAGGCATAGGCTATTAGCCCTGATAGAAAAACACCGAGAAGAATTTCATCCCAGTTAACCGCTACATCACCTTTTATTAACTGCAAAGACTTATAGCTACCCGATGCTAAAATAGCAGGAATGGATAAAAGAAAAGAAAAACGCGCCGCTGCTGAACGGGTTAAACCGAGCATAAGCGCGGCAGTCATTGTAATACCCGAACGTGATGTACCAGGGATTAACGCAACGGCTTGCGCTAAACCAATTATAATAATATCTCGCCAGTTAAGTGTATGTTCGTCGCGCTCTCGTTTACCACTAACATCGGCAATTAAAAGTAAAAAGCCAAAACCCAGTGTGGTGGAAGCAATCACCAAAGGTGAACGTAGAGTGGTATCGACATAATCACTTATCAATAAACCAACAACACAAACGGGGATGGTGGCAATAATCACTGCCCAAGCTAACGGGCTTTCACCGACACGTTTACGTTGAATACACGAAGCCGTCCAGTCGACAGTCATGGTAGCAAGTTCTTTTTTAAAATAAAACATCACCGCGGTTAAGGTGCCTATATGCACGGCAATATCAAAAGCCAGCCCTTGATCTTGCCAGCCGGTAAAAATCGGCACCAGGATTAAATGGGCTGAGCTTGAAATGGGAAGAAATTCGGTAAAACCTTGTACTAACGCTAACGTTATTATTTGTATTAATGTCACAACCTGTCCCGTTACTAGTAAAGGCTTATTAATGATTGAATGGAACACACTATTGTATATAAATTATCATCCAATAGTAAGCAGCAGGCGTTAGATAAATCGTTTCAATACAGTATATACTGGGAGCTCAACATAAAATACGGCATAACTTGTTTACTAAAATAAAATGGGAATCTATAGCTTACTTATATTATCCATTGGCATTGCCGTGTTCGCCATACTTTATTCTCATGTAAAAATAAAATCGTTCAAAAAAAATATTTTATTCTTTCTCTTTCTTTGCAGCTACGTTATCGGCTTTATACTCATTCACCATCAAATTGAAAACACCTGCGAAATTCTGATACAAGAAAACATATCCGATGTTTTAACTATTATTCGCTCCTGGGGTTGGGCGGCGCCACTGCTAAGCATTTTACTAATGATTTTACAGGCGGTACTCGCACCACTCCCCGCTTTTTTAATAACCGCCGCCAACGGAATTATTTTCGGTATATTCTGGGGAATTGTTATATCAACAGTCGGCGCCTTACTCGGTGCACTGTTATCTTTTTATATTTCCCGCTGGTTTTATAATCATTATGCTGCAACCCTACTAAAAGATAAAAAAACCAGGCGGACGATTGAAGATATCAGCAGTAAGCATGGTTTTAAAGTCATCTTGCTTGCGCGACTGATACCGATTATATCTTTTGATTTAGTCAGTTATGCCGCCGGGCTCAGTACCATTAAGGTATCGTATTTTCTGCTCGCAACCTTTATTGGTATGTTACCCGCAACGGTGGCTTATACCGTTCTTGCAAACAGTGCAGGAAAAATTGCCAAGCTATCGAATGAATTTATAGTTTACTCTACGCTTGTTGCATTATTATTACTTTTCTTTTGGTGTATAAAGGGGCGACTTACAAAAAGCCACAACAGTAAAAAAGAATAATATTAAAAATTGTTACAAATGATCGCGCATATCATTAAACGAAAATGCATCCATCTTTACAGCACAATTTTTGCTAAAACCGATAACTTTAACAATCTCGCCCATTTCATAGGGCATGGTTAATTTTTTTATTTTATTCGTCAGCTCTATTTGCTCGGCAATTTTATCCTGTTCAATAAACTCAACGGCCTGGCTCTCGGCCATTTGGGTGATACCCGCACCAAACAAAAAATTGGACTGTGTTGTATAACCAATCACGTTTAGGTCGGCATTCAAAGCAGCATCGGCCATTGCGGTAAAGTCCACATGTGCGGTTAAGTCCTGCAAGCCAGGGTACATAAACGGATTAGCATGTTGCCGATGTCGATAAAAACAGGTCAGTGTACCGTTGTTGCGTTGCTCATGGTAATACTCATGCTGCGGGTAACCATAATCAATCAAAATAATAACCGCTGAACTCAAGTTTGTCGCCAGGCTTTGTAACCAGTCTTCGGCATTAAAATTAATTTCAGATTTAAATCCAACATTCAATTCTGAATTTTCATTTTCTATTTTTTTAAGCCGTTCATTCACGCGTTGACACTGTGCGTTATTCAAATCGCCCTTACAATTAGAATAGCTAAACTGAAATTCATTCTCAGCCACAACCACCTGTTCGATGCTCACGCCGTCCGTCTCTTTCCTGAAGCGCACCACCGGCATGGCATCGAGTAATTCATTTGCCAGCACCACTGCGCTTAAATTTTCGGGAATACTATCTAACCATTTAACACGTTCAAATAAATTGGGCAGACTTTGTTTTAGCCATTGTTGTTGCCGTAAACGTAAATCGGCGCTGAGTTCCAGAATGTAATAGTGTTCGGGGAGTTTGTTTAAGCTATTAAGATGCGCCAGAATATCCGCCGCCATTTTGCCACTACCCGCGCCCACCTCCAGTATATTACAGCCCACGATTGCATCGAGTGCAGGCACAATTGCCTGGGCAATACTGCTGGAGAAAAGACTGGAAATTTCGGGGGCGGTTATAAAGTCGCCGTGCGCACCTAACTTAGTACTACCGGCGCTGTAATAGCCCAGGCCGGGTTCGTATAAAACGGTTTGCATATAATCCGTAAAGGAAATTTGGCCTTTTTTTGCTATTTGGCTTAGCAGGCATTGGCATACTTTCTCACTATGCGCAGCCGCCTCGTTATCGGGTTCGGGTAAGCTATTAACGGAATTGGCGGGCTCGTTTTGAATCATATATCTTTACGTGACTTCGGGTTACAATGCGACTATGTCGGAGAAGGATTCTAACCAGAACAATCAAAACAAGGTAGCCCTAATTACCGGTGGTAGCCGCCGTATTGGTGCAGCCATTGCCACTATTTTACATGAAAATGGCTTTAATCTAGCACTCCACTATCGAAACTCACGTGCCGACGCACAAGCTCTGCAAAAAAGACTCAATGACAAACGGGCTGACTCCGTCATTCTTATCCAGGCAGACCTGCATATTACTCAGGGGCTTAATACCTTAGTAAAAAGTACGGTTGATAGCTTTACTCGGCTTGATCTGGTGATTAACAATGCTTCCAGTTTTTACCCAACCCCTATCGGCAAAGCAACCGAACAGGACTGGGATGACCTGATGGGCAGCAACCTCAAAGCTCCCTTTTTTCTCGCCCAAGCCGCCGCTGGAGCACTAAAAAAAACCAAAGGCTGTATCGTCAATATTGTTGACATTCATTCTGAGCGACCACTCAAACAGCACTCTATATACTGTATGGCCAAAGCCGGGCTAGCCATGATGACGAAATCACTCGCTAAAGAACTCGGCCCCGAAGTCAGGGTAAATGGCATTTCACCCGGCGCTATCTTATGGCCAGAAAATGATATGGATGAACTAACCCAACAACGCATTGTGTCACGTAATTTTTTAAAACGTCAGGGAAACGCTGGAGACATTGCACAAACAGTATTATTTTTGGCCAAACAGGCGCCGTATATAACCGGCCAGATCATCGCAGTAGACGGTGGCCGCTCGCTAAATAGTTAAGTTTATTTTTACCGCTTACACCTTAAATTCATTCACTAAAGCAATTAACTCCTCAGCAACCTGACTCATTTGAGCACTGCTTTGAGCTGTTTGGTTTGCACCTTCCACCGTATCTTCCGCTATGTCACGAATATTCACAATATTTCGATTAATTTCTTCAGACACACTACTTTGTTCTTCAGCTGCACTGGCAATTTGAGCGTTCATATCATAAATCGTCGATACTGCGCTACTGATTTTATCCAATGCGGCGCCCGCCTGTATTGACTGATCAACACTTTGTGCCGTTTGTGTTGTGCCTTGTGCCATAGCGGCTACAGCACTTTGTGCGCCTTCCTGCAATTTAGCGACCATATCATTTATTTCCCGTGTTGATTCCTGGGTACGACTCGCCAGGGTTCGCACTTCGTCGGCCACCACGGCAAAACCACGACCTTGCTCACCAGCACGAGCCGCTTCTATCGCCGCATTTAACGCTAACAGGTTGGTTTGCTCGGCAATACCGCGAATAACATCAATCACCTTACCAATGCCTTCACTTTGTGCTTCAAGATCCTGTATCACCTGACTGGATGATTCCATATCACTAGCGAGCCGGTTAACTGAATCAATCGATTGGCTCACTACTTGCCGACCATTATTCGCTTCAGTATCAGCGGTCTGTGTTAGCTCTGCAGCGCTGGAAGTATTCTTGGCAACATCATGAACGGTTGCAGACATTTCATTAATCGCCGTTGCTACCTGTTCAATTTCTGAGCTTTGTCGGTTAATCCCATCTTGAGCTTGCACGGCTGTTGCTGATGTTTGACTTGCTGTTGTGGCGACCTGATTTGCAGAATTAATAACCTGAGAAAGCAAACTGCTTATTTTTTCAATCATCACATTTAAATTTTCTGCAATAGAACCTATTTCATCTTTTGAATTAATCGCGCTATCAACTTTAAAGTTACCTTTAGAGAGTTTGGTTACGGTTGCGTTAATATCATTAATGCTCTGCATAACGCTCTCTGAAAAGGCCATAAATAAATAGCCTATTAGCAAAAATACCGCCGCAATCATTGCTATAGTTTGATACATTTCTGATTCTTTTTTATCAATACGTTTTTTTAATAAACTATCCAGTAAAGGAAGAGCGGCACTGGATAGCTTATATCCATTAACTAATGTTTTTGTTCCGGTGTTAAAATAGCTATTCGAATCGACTTGAATGGAGTCCGGCTCCAATATTTCCGATTTAGTTAAAGAAATAAAAACTTTCCAGCTTTGTATAAAATCACGCTCTATCTCACCCAGTATTTCCTTATTCGATGCCGAGCTCTGAAAAACTTTTTTAATGCCCATATCCACCTTATCACCGAATAACTTTATCTTTTCAACAAGCCCCGTCAAGGTCGTAAAAGTACTGGGGGTAAAAGTTTTTTTAGCGACAATGCCTGCACCTAATCCACGTACCTGTCCTACTTTATCCAGCATGGCAGGTAATGAAACCACCACCGAATCCATCAAATAATGCGTATCAAGATCAGAATCAAGAATCAAATTAGAAATATCGGCCAGATGAATAATGTAACTCTGTATTGTTCCCAGATAAGATGTATAGGCATGGAATGTTTTTTCCGAAGACTGTGATAAAGCCTTCCCATTCAAAGATTTTAAGTTTGCGCGTAATGACTCAACACTGATCTGGGATGAAAGTTGTTCTGCTAAACGAGTCTCGACCATTTCTAATTTATCAAACGCCATGTTCACAGCCAGAATCGCATTATCCAGTTTATCCTTAATCGCCACATTACCGTTCAAATAAGCGTTTGTTAAGCCGCGGATCTTGGCGGTTCCTTTTGCGACGGGATAAACCGCTGAAATGTATTGAACACCCAATCGTTCTTTTTCACTAAAGTCAATAATCCTGAGGTTCTCTAATATATAAAGTTTAAAAACCCAGATAGTCGGTATAAGAAATAAAATTCCCAATATTAAAAATTTATTGCGGAATTTCAGAGCCCGCATAAATTTAATTCCCGGTGCCAACAAAGCCGTACTCGCCATAGCAAAAACCCCTAATAAAAAATATATATATTGGTTACCAACACACTAAAATGGTACCTTAGATATATCGGCAGCAGGCTTCTGACACTTTAAAGAATTTAAAATCCAGCGGCCTTTGTAAAAATGAGAAAATTAATGTGAAACGACAGTAATTTGACAGCGGCGAGACTGTTAACTATAACCATTCGCAAAGAAAATAGATTATTTCTAACAGAGGTTAATTTAGGAATAAATCAACCGGCGTCATATCCTGCTCTGATTGATCAAAAGAAGTCCATAATTCCGAAATTGTTTTGTTTTCGATAGGGTGAAAATATCCTGGTACCAATTCGCTGAGTGGTTGCAAAACAAAAGCATACCGCGTTATTTCATCACGAGGCACTGAAATTTTTTCAGACTGATAAACCTCATTACCAAATAACAGTAAATCCATATCCAGTGTTCTAGGGCTAAATTTTTCTGTATCGCGTAACCGGCCTTGCGCCGCTTCGATTTGATGCAATGAATCAACAAAATCAACAATCGATTGCTCTGTTTCCAAACCTACCACTAGGTTTAAGAAATCATCACCATCAAAACCAACTGCTCTGTTTTTATAAATAATTGATATGCTCAAAACACCATATTTTGCCTTTAAGGCTATAATTGCCGCACGAATGTTTGCTTCGGCATCTACATTACTACCAATACTAATATAAACAGTCGACATCGATTTATTACCCTGCCTATTCATCTCGAAGCATCTCAAACTTTATTTAAGACCGTGTACATTTGTATCAGCCCTGGCCGCTACCACGTTCAATTAAAATACCCACATCTCGCGCACCGCGTAGGGCTCCGGGTTTATTTAATTTAAGCCGAATCCAGGGCACGCCAAACTCACGCTGTACTAATTCACAAACGCGCTCAGCCAGGGTTTCAACCAATTGAAACTCACTCGCTTCAACAAAGGTAATCAGCGTTTTTGTCAGGGTTTTGTAGTCAATGGTATCGTCTATATGATCCGAGGCTGCCGCTTTGCTTATGTCAGTTGCCAGCTCTATATCTAAAATTACTGTTTGCTTGATCTGCCGTTCCCAGTCAAAAATACCAATTACAGTTTCAATTTTTAGCTCGGTAATAAATATAATATCTTGCATAATGTAGGCTTTGTTTCCAGGTTCAGAAATGTCTTAAATTTAAAATTTTTAGAGGCCAACTATACACTGCCAGGACGTTTCACTCTATAATTCAGACTTTGTTTTTAAGTAGGACGTTTATGCCATGCCAATACTCGATATTTCAGTCATCATACTCGCCTATTTGCTCGGCTCGGTCTCGGCGGCCATCATTGTCTGCAAAATCATGCAGCTTCCTGATCCGCGCACTCAGGGTTCAGGTAATCCCGGGGCAACCAATGTGCTCCGTGTCGGCGGCAAAAAAGCAGCAGCAATCACTTTGTTTGCCGACATGCTCAAAGGTTTACTGCCGGTATTAATTGCACGCTATCTTGAGCTCGACATACTGAGTATTGCACTCACTGGTACTGCGGCATTCGCCGGGCATTTATTCCCGCTATTCTTTGGTTTTAAGGGCGGCAAAGGGGTAGCAACCTTGCTTGGGGTCTTATTTGGCTTCTCATGGTGGGTGGGGTTAGCCACCGCCGCAACCTGGTTGATTGTGGCTAAAATCTTTAAATTGTCGTCTTTAGCGGCACTCATTGCGACGGCACTATCTCCCCTGTATCTATATTATTTTGTTACCAATGCAGCATCCCTAATCACTACCACCATCGTTATGGTTATTATTTTATTCTGGCGGCATAAAAATAATATTCAAAAACTACTTTCCGGGAAAGAAAGTAATATTGGCAAATCGCCTTAAATATTGAGAGCAATCAGACTAGACGCATAATGCATTCTGAACTAAATTTAGTGGAATCTAAATTAACCTGAAGTTATCAGAAAAGGAAGCCATTCCAATGCCATCCAGCTTTCAAGATGCACTCCTGCCAGATGAGCTCATCAAACAGCTGGAAGCCAGCCCGAACCTACCAAGCTTGCCGGCTATGGCGATTAAAATTATTCAAGCTGGAAAAGATCCCGATATTAGCCTTCGAGATGTTGCCAAAATTATCGCAAGCGACCCCGCAATATCGACCAAACTACTAAAAATAGCCAATTCACCACTTTATTCGCAACGCCGTGCTATTCATAATTTACGTGAAGCACTCACTATGCTCGGTATTAATGCGGCACTGACAATTGCACTTAGTTTTTCATTATTTCATTCGCTTAAGATGAAACAAAATATTCAGTGCAACCATGATAATTACTGGAAAAGATCCATTCTTGCTGCTGAAATTGCACGCTCACTCGGCCGGCAGTTTGGCATATCAAAAATTGAGGACCTTTTTCTTGTTGGTCTGTTGCAGGACATTGGCATTCTTGCACTTGAAAATTTAAGCCCTTCACCCTACATGAACTACGATAAGACCTGCATCAAACATACTGAGCGTATTAATCTAGAAAGAAATCTATTAAAGCTGGAGCATTCTGCAGTTGGTGCCTGGTTATTAAAGTCCTGGAATTTCCCGGCAACAATCGTCAATGCGATATCACATAGCCATTCATTAAATAATGAAGTACAAAACCAGGATAAAGAAGCCTGTCAGTTTCATATATGCCTGAGTTTTTCAGGCACTCTCGCGGACATGTGGTTAGAAGAAAACCCGGATGAATTATTCCAATCCACTATCGAAGCGGCGCGCCTGGTATTAAACATCAATGAAGATGAATTCAAACAATTAGTAGCTAATATAAATGAAGGACTCGTGACAATATCTAGCTTATTTGAAATTAATCTCCATGATGAAATAGAACAGGGTAAAATACTTGATCAAGCACAGGAGTTATCTCTACAGCACAGCCTGAATATCATTAAGCAGTCTGAAAAAAATCAACGCCAAATTGAAGATATTGCAATACAAGTCAGCAGAATAGAAAAAGAAAATCAGCAGGATTACTTAACAAAAGTTTACAACCGAAAATATTTTGAAAACCTGTTAGAAGAGGAGTTCGAAAATGCCAGCCTAAATCATTGGCCGCTGTCTATCGCCTTTATTGATATTGATAAATTTAAGGAAATTAATGATACACATGGCCATCTTGCTGGTGACAAAATTATTATTGCCGTTGCTGATTTTTTCAGTAACAATATTCGCCAAACCGATATACTGGCACGCTATGGTGGTGATGAATTTATTTTAATGCTGCCAGGCGCCAGCACTAAAGTTGCCGAAGAAGCACTTAAACGTATGGTGAACTTACTCAAAACATCAACCCAGATACAGATAGAAGGCAAAACCTTAACGCCAACCGTTTCGGTTGGTTTAGTTTCGCATATGGACAACAATACCTTCAGCAATGTAGAAAGTTTTATCCAGGCGGCAGATAAAGCACTATACAAAGCAAAAGCCGCAGGGCGGGATTGCCTTGCTGTCTACTAGGCACTATTAATCTTTTATATTATTTATTGCAAGGCTGCTGAAAATAACAGGTCATCACACAGGTTGAGGATGTTAACAACCAGAATAAAAAGAACCCAATAGTATAACCACCCATTCGTGAAATATGCCCGTAGCCATTCATCTGCAAAAGTAATTGCGGATCGAAATAGGTAAAAAATAAAATCGTGGCGACACCTGCTGTTAGAAAAGATGGCCACAATACCGCAACCAGTTTTTGTATTGTTGGTATTTGTTCCGGCTGATTTTTATCTTTCTGGCTTATATCTTTTTTTAGGTTATTCTCTTTGTCTGTCATACCCCCTCCTTTATTCCGCGTATAACGAAATATTTTCGTTACTATTTTTTATTCTTCCTTTTAATTGCCAGTTTTTATCCAATGGTTGCAAGCTTACATACCATGCAGCCTGTGATAATAATTTTATTTTTTCGCTCTTCTGGCTTATATAATTGCCACTTACTTTAGCATTGTTTCTCTTTGCCGGTGGCTTTAAAAAAGTATCATCTACCTGAACTAAATTGATTGAAAAATCCTTAACTGCATCCGCTGGATGAATAAATTTCAGTATAAGCGCGGGCGCCAACTTAATTTTGTCTTTCAATACACTAATGTTAAGCTGAAATACATTATTTTTTATCAATAAATTACCTGTTAACTCTATTTTTCTTGCATATTCAACTCTTGAAAAATTACGATTTATTAGCATAGCTTCTTTGTAATAGTCATCTACAACCAGGCTGTCCGCACCTTGAACCGCCAGGAAAATCGTTACAGCACTGGCCACAACAACCGAACCGGGTAAAAAAATTAGTGCCCACGGCCAAAACTGCTTATACCATTCTTTTTCCTGATTGATTGTTTGTACTGTATCGCTCATCAATTTTACCTATTCTGAATTCCTAATAAACTTAAGCTTAACATACGGGCATTTTAACTTAGCGAACCATCGGACCAATAAACCGCCCGGTTTCAATCACACGTATATCTGGATTGGTTGTAGAAATTATTTCAAATTTTAGTGATTGCGCAACACGCTTGAGGTTAACTGGGTCAACCTGAATGCTAATCGGCACATCTAGAACTGTGCCACTTTCAACTACAATTATTTTTGCTTTCCTAATAACCTTGATACCATCGATACCACTTATATTTAATTTATACTGATGCGTTGAATCGTCCATATTAATAACTTTAAGTGTATAAATATTTTCGACTAAACCTTCATTGGTTTCTCGATACAGGGCATTTCTATCCCGAATAATATCCAGTTCCAGTGGAACACGTACCGACATTTTATAAATAAGTGCACCACTAACAACGACCAACAATAAAAAATAAGTAATAATTCTAGGCCGAACAATTTTAGTTTTAATACCGTCCATTTCATTTAAGGTGGTATAACGCACCAGGCTTTTTGCATAACCCATCTTTTCCATCACCTGGTTACAAACGTCCACGCAAGACGCGCAACCGATGCACTGATACTGCATACCTTGCCGAATATCAATACCCGTCGGACAAACCTGTACACACAAGGTGCAATCGACACAATCACCTAGATTGACCGATGCAGAGTCAACGTTTCGTTTGCGTGAGCCGCGTGGTTCGCCGCGAGACTCATCATAGGAAATAACCAGCGTATCTTTATCGAACATGGCACTCTGAAAACGCGCATAAGGACACATATAAATGCACACCTGTTCACGCATCCAGCCGGCATTACCATAGGTTGCCATACCATAAAAGAAAATCCAGAATGCTTCCCATGGACCTAAGTTCAGCTGTAAAAATAAACCGCCTAACTCAATGATTGGGGTAAAATAGCCAACAAATGTAAAACCTGTCCATAGTGACAACAGCAACCATAAAGTGTGCTTGGTTACTTTTCGTAAAACTTTGTATTTTGTAATCGGGCTTTTATCTAATTTAATTTGCTGGTTACGACTGCCTTCAATTTTTCGTTCTATCCATAAAAAAACCTCGGTCCAAACCGTTTGCGGGCAGGCATAACCACACCATAAACGCCCTGCCAGTGCGGTGAAAAAAAACAGTGTGAGTGCGGCAATAATCAACAAGGCCGCAAGATAAATAAAATCCTGTGGCCAGAAGGTTAGAGAAAAGATATAAAACTTACGCGCTGGCAGGTCAAATAAAACGGCCTGATGTCCGTCCCATTGCAACCAGGGAACTAAATAGTAGCCACCCAATAAAAATAATACACCGAGCAGCCTGAAGGTGGCAAACATGCCGTGTACTTCACGAGGGTAGACTTTTTCGTGTTTTGCGTAGGCTTCGTCGCCGGTAACTTCAGGGGGGGTCTTTGAATTCATTATTTGTTAACTTTTATAAATTTTAACCACAACGGACACGGTGAACATAACGAAAAGAACTAACAATATAAAAACTTTCATTGCTTTACGTTATACAATAAACCATCTGCAATAATATATTTTTAGTTGTGTCCGTTGTGGTTAATATATTCTTAATCTACTGACTCAAACTATAAACATAAGCCGCTAACAAATGAGACTTGTCTTCACCAAGGAAGTTTTTGTGGGCGGGCATCTGTCCATTACGTCCAGCGGTGATGGTTTTTTTGATCGTACCCGCAGAACCACCGTATAGCCAGGTATTATCGGTTAAGTTGGCCGCACCTAATGCGGTGTTGCCTTTGCCTGATGCCTGGTGACAGGCAGCACACATCATATCGAATTTCGCTTTACCAGCTTTGGCTTTGTCGGCATCCACCTGGCGACCACTTAAGCTTTGTACATAGCTGGCCACTTCATCGATACCTTGAGCACCACCGAGTGCTGCGCCCATTGCTGGCATCATGCCACTGCGGCCATTTAAGATAGACGTTTTAATCGCATCTGGGCTGCCACCATACAACCAGTCTTTATCGGCTAAGTTTGGAAAGCCCCTTGCCCCTTTGGCATCAGAACCATGACAGGTTGAGCAGTAGGTTAGGAATAAACGCTGTCCCATTGCGTTGGCTTTTTTATCTTTGGCTAGCTCCGCTATGGGTGTTGCCGCATATTTAGCAAACAACGGCCCATATTTTTTATTCGCTTGCGCAACTTCTTCTTCATATTGCCCTATCTGGCTCCATTTAAGTGAACCTTCTACATTGCCTAAGCCGGGATAAAGCCAAAGGTAAACAACTGAAAAAGCGAGTGACAGATAAAACAGCCACAACCACCAACGTGGCATCGGGTTATTTAATTCTTCTAAATTACCATCCCATACATGGCCGGTAACATCGCCTTCGGTTGCTTCACCCTGACGTTTTCTACTTGCCCACCAGATTAACCAGACACAGCCCACTATATTGAGCGAGGTTAAAATAATAATGTAATTGCTCCAAAAACTGCTCATGCTTTTACTCCATCATTATCGTGGCTATTTTTTGGTTTAAGCGGTGCGGGTTGCTCGGGTTCATCAAAAGGTAAATTAGCCGCCTCGTTAAAATCCTGCTTGCGCTTTTTACTCCATGCCCAAAGGTAGATACCTATCAATAAAGCAAACATAACAACAGAGAAGTATGCGCGAATATCATTAATGTCCATTACCATTCCCTCTATCGTCGTGTTTTAATGCTTGTACCAAGCACTTGTAAGTATGAAATTAAGGCTTCCATTTCTGTTTTATCTTTTACTGCCTCACTTGCACCATCAATTTCCTGTTGCGTATAAGGCACCCCCAGGGTTCGCATCACGCTTAATTTTTTTGGTGTTAATGATGAGTCAACGAAATCTGTTTCCAGCCACGGGAAACCCGGCATATTTGATTCAGGTACAACGTCTCTTGGGTTCACTAAATGAACACGATGCCAGTCATCGCTGTAACGCCCACCTACCCGCGCAAGATCAGGGCCGGTTCTTTTTGAGCCCCATTGAAATGGATGATCATAAACAAATTCACCCGCAACCGAGTAATGCCCGTAACGTTCTGTTTCGGCACGAAAGGGGCGAATCATTTGTGAATGGCAAACATAGCAACCTTCACGAATATAAACATCACGGCCTTCAAGCTGCAATGCGGTGTACGGCTTTAAACCTTTAACGGGTTCGGTGGTATCTTTCATATAAAACAACGGCACAATTTCGACCAGCCCACCAACACTAATAACCAGGATCACAAACAAAGCAAGCAGACCCGCATTCGTTTCTATCTTTTCATGACTCATGATTGGCCTCCTGCTATTTGTATAGTGTCATTGTTGGTCGCAACGTCTTCACCAAAATCAGGCATCTTGTCTCGAATCGGTGAGCCATTAATGGTTTTATAGGTGTTGAACGCCATCAGCAACATACCACTAAAGAACAGGAAGCCACCGAGTAAGCGCACCATATAAAAAGGATAGGTCGCTTCTAAACTTTCCACGAAGCTATAAGTTAAAGTGCCATCGCTATTCACTGCACGCCACATTAAACCTTGCATCACGCCTGCTATCCACATCGCAGCAATATATAAAACAATGCCCAATGTTGAAATCCAGAAATGAATTTCTATAAATTTAATTGAATACATTTGCTCGCGGCCAAATACTTTGGGAATTAAAAAATACATGGCACCAATAGAAACTAATGCCACCCAACCCAGCGCACCTGAATGCACATGGCCAATCGTCCAGTCGGTATAATGGGATAGCGCATTCACCGTTTTAATCGCCATCATCGGCCCTTCAAAGGTCGACATGCCATAGAAAGATAAAGACACCACCAGGAATTTTAAAATAGGATCCTGACGTAACTTATGCCAGGCGCCAGACAAGGTCATAATACCGTTAATCATGCCCCCCCAGCTCGGTGCTAATAATATAAGGGAGAACACCATACCGAGTGATTGCGCCCAGTCGGGTAAAGCGGTGTATTGCAAATGGTGCGGACCCGCCCACATATAGGTAGATACCAACGCCCAAAAATGCACCACCGATAAACGATACGAATAAACCGGTCGACCCACTTGCTTGGGAATAAAGTAATACATAATACCCAGAAAGCCTGCGGTTAAAAAGAAACCGACCGCATTATGTCCGTACCACCATTGGATCATCGCATCCATCGTACCGGCATATACTGAATACGATTTAGTCATTGAAATAGGAATAGCCGCACTGTTAACGATATGTAATACCGCAACAGTGAGGATAAATGCGCCATAAAACCAGTTGGCAACATAAATATGTTTTACCCGCCGTTTCATTAAAGTACCAAAGAAAACAATGGCATAAGCAATCCAGACAACCGCTATTAAAATATCAATCGGCCATTCTAATTCGGCGTACTCTTTTGAAGTTGTAATACCTAAAGGCAGGGTAATGGCCGCTAAAACAATCACCAGTGTCCAACCCCAAAAAACAAAGGCGGCAAGCTTGTCACTAAAAAGCCTGACCTGACAGGTACGCTGCACCACGTAAAAGGAAGTTGCCATTAAAGCCGAACCACCAAATGCAAAGATAACCGCATTAGTATGCAATGGTCGTAAACGACTGTAAGTTAAATAGGGAATATCAAAGTTTAACTGTGGCCAGACGAGTTGCGCGGCAATGATAACACCAACCAACATGCCAACAATGCCCCACACCACGGTCATCACTGTAAACTGTTGTACAACCTTATAATTATACGTTTCTGGATTTGAATCAGCTGTCATTATTATTTTCCGTCTTTTCGGTTAACAAAAACAATTATGGCGGTATCTGCAAATATTGCAAAGACTATACCCACATAAACAATGCCGCTAATAATGACTTAAATGAAGGAAGAAGTGAACTGTTCTGGATCAGTTTGGGGAAAATAATTAATTAAGATAAAACTTAAAATAATATATAAAAGAACTAGGTCTTTGTTTTAGCAGATGAATTATGCGCATTCACCGCACCATCACCAATACAAGCTTGCGCCTGTTGCTGCAAAGCAGACAAATCCAGAATATTAATATGCTTGCGTTCAACCCGCAGAATTTTATCGTCATGGAAACGGGTAAATAAACGACTAACCGTTTCTACTGCTAGGCCAAGCATATTGGCAATATCATTACGCGACATACTGAGGTTAAATTCGGTTGCAGAATGACCACGCACAGAATGTCGCTTAGACATTTCGACCAAAAAATTAGCCAGACGTGCTTCAGCTGTCATCTTCGCCAATTGCGTTACATGACATTGTTCATGTTGTAACTCTTCACTCATTAAACTCATTAAATGATGGCTTAAACCCGGTACTTCGATACTTAAAGCTTCGAGCTTTTCAAACGGAAGTTCGCAGACACTGGATGTTTCGAGTGCTTTGGAATAACTGCGGTGCCTCTCACCATGGATGGCGTCCAGCCCCATTAACTCACCGGATAAATGAAAGCCCATAACCTGTTCACCCGAATCGGCAACAGGCGAATAAGATTTAAACGACCCCGAACGCACCGCATAAAGTGATTTTAATTTATCACCGGCGTGATAAAGAAAAGCCCCTTTATCAACAACCCGCCGCCGCTTAATAATACTTTCAAGCTTATCGAGGTCACCCTCTTGCAGGCCTAGAGGTAAACACAATTGAAACATGCTGCAGCTTTTACACTTTGCACGTAAATCATCAAGATTAATAACAGACTGCTTGGGCATATCGCTTAATATCCACTCAACTTAGAATATATCTAATATACCGAAAATGAGCTCATTTTTGAATAAATAGATGAAAGATTATAGACTTTTTCAAGGAACCATGCGTGTTTAAACGCATTGATAATCTAAATATTTCAGAAATGGGTAATATGAAGTTCCCTCTCAATATGATATCAAGTAATAATACACATTATAATAATAGGAAAATCCGTAATGAAGACGTTCAACCTCTTAACAAAGAAAAAGATGACAGCAACATTTTTACTGTCATATGCATTACTTGCATCCAGCTGCGCTTCACACCATTGGGTAAGCGATGCCTACCCAGAGGGCAACAGTGATTTAGGTTACACCTTATATAGTAAATGCTTGGAAAAAGTTCCAAAGAGTGTTCAAGATGCTGCCGTGCCAGGTTATACAACGTCATATGTCGCTGTGGGCGGAGGTCTGATGTCCATGGGCTCCAGGATATGTTCGGCAAAGTGTCGAAATGCACAGGCAATTGAAAGAAAAATAACGGATAAGTGTATGAAGGACAATGGTAACTGGCAGTTTGTTAAGAAGCCTTAGACTAATTCTAAATCAAACTGACTGTTAACCCAATTAAGAGCCGCAGCACCTTTAAAAAAAAGAAAAAGTCCTTTAAATACGGTATGCTTGCGCCAATTACTTAAGTATTTCATTAAACAGGAAAATATCATGCCCGTGAGTAAATCAGCTGCTCGCATAGCCAGCATTGAACGCAATACTTTGGAAACTCAAATTAGCGTTAAACTCAATTTAGATGGCAGCGGCAAGGCAACTTTTGATACCGGTGTACCTTTTTTGGAGCATATGCTGGATCAAATTGCTCGCCATGGCTTATTCGATATCGATATTAAAGCCAAAGGTGACTTACATATTGACGCTCACCACACCGTTGAAGACATTGGCATAAGCTTAGGCCAGGCAATGAGCGCAGCGATTGGCGACAAAAAAGGTATCTGCCGCTATGGTCACGCCTATGTGCCATTAGACGAAGCTTTGTCTCGCGTGGTGATCGACTTTTCAGGTCGCCCCGGTCTGGAATACAGTGCGGATTACCCTCGCGGTATGATTGGCGCGTTTGATGTGGATTTAATTCATGAGTTTTTCCAGGGCTTTGTGAATCACGCCAATGTCAGTCTGCATATTGATTGCCTTAAGGGTAGTAATGCACACCACATTGCTGAAACTATTTTTAAAGCCTTTGGCCGTGCGATGCGTATCGCATTAGAAACCGACCCACGCATGTCCGGCATGATGCCATCAACCAAGGGTAGTTTGTAACAACAACCCCGTGTCATTGCGAGCGATAGCGAAGCAATCTTGATTAAATCAAACCAGAGCTAAAACAAGATTGCTTCGCTATCGCTCGCACTGACCGACTTTGTTAAAATAATATTGCTATGAAAACAAGTACAATCCAATGAGCACTGTCGCCGTTATTGATTATGGAATGGGCAATCTGCATTCCGTTGCTAAAGCGCTCGAACACGCTAGTAAGTCCTTACAAACAAGCACTGAAATTGTTGTCACACACGACCACGACCACATTTTGCAAGCTGACCATGTTGTACTGCCCGGTGTCGGAGCGATGCGTGATTGTATGGGTGAAATTAATCGTCTTGGCATCGACAAAATTGTGCGCGAAGTAATTACCGCTGGCACCCCCTTTTTAGGGGTCTGCGTGGGCATGCAAGCCTTACTTGAAAACAGCGATGAGAATGACGGGGTTGAATGCCTAGGGGTTTTCGAAGGCCATGTACATAGCTTTGCATCCACTTTCGAGCAGCAGAATATTACGGACTTAAAAATTCCACATATGGGTTGGAACCAGGTAAGACAGCACATTGATCACCCGCTGTGGCATAATATTTCGGACAATGAGCGTTTCTATTTTGTGCATAGCTATTATACTGAGCCTAACAACAAACAGTTTATTTCAGCAACCAGCGAATATGGATTTGAATTTTGCGTCAGCCTTGCTAGGGACAATATTTTTGCCACCCAGTTTCATCCCGAAAAATCCCAGCACGCCGGACTGCAACTTTACGCTAACTTCCTCAACTGGAACGGAACTCTCTAAAATAAAAACCCATTACAGCACCTTAAATAAAAGACCAAAATCGATAAAACCAAAGAATAAAATGGAACGACCATGTTAATTATCCCAGCAATTGATTTAAAAGACGGTAAATGTGTACGCCTGCGACAAGGCCGCATGGAAGACGAAACTGTATTTTCTGATGATCCGGTTGCCGTTGCCGCCCAATGGGTAGAGCAAGGCGCAAGACGGTTACATATTGTTGACCTTAACGGTGCCTTTGCTGGCGAGCCGGTTAATGCCAGCGTAGTGCATGAAATTGCAGAAGCCTTTCCGAGCTTACCAATTCAAATCGGTGGTGGTATTCGCGATGAAGATACCATTCAAACCTATCTGACTGCCGGTGTGGAATATGTGATCATTGGAACCAAGGCGGTTAACCAACCACACTTCGTCAATGACATCTGCGCAGAATTCCCTGGCCATATTATTGTTGGACTCGATGCCAAAGACGGCAAAGTCGCGATTGATGGCTGGTCAAAATTATCCAAACACGACGTTATCGATATGGCCAAACACTTTGAAGACGATGGCGTTGTATCCATTGTTTATACCGATATTGGCCGCGATGGTATGATGACCGGCGTTAATGTTGAATCAACCGTTAAACTTGCCCAAGCAGTAACCATTCCGATTATTGCATCTGGCGGCATTACTAATATCGAAGACATAAAAGCATTGTGCGCGGTGCAGGATGAAGGTATTAGTGGCGCGATTACCGGCCGAGCGATTTATGAAGGCACGCTGGACTTTGCTGAAGCGCAAAAATTATCGGATGAACTTAGTGGTTAAAAAAATATAAATCAAGAGCCCCAAATTATGTCATTAGCCAAACGCATCATCCCCTGTTTAGACGTCGATAACGGTCGCGTTGTTAAAGGTGTGCAATTTGTCGATATCCGCGATGCGGGCGACCCGGTCGAAATTGCCCGCCGTTATGATTTAGAAGGTGCCGACGAAATTACTTTTTTAGATATCACCGCCACCTCGGATAATCGTGCAACCATGGTGCATGTTGTCGAACAGGTCGCCAGTGAGGTTTTTATTCCGTTAACTGTTGGCGGTGGCATTCGAAAAGTAGAAGATATTCGCACCATGCTCAACGCCGGTGCCGATAAAGTGGGAATTAATTCCGCCGCAGTTTTTAATCCTGAATTTGTCAAAGAAGCCGCCGCAAAATTTGGTTCACAATGCATTGTGGTTGCCATTGATGCCAAATGTATCAGCGGATCCGGCCAGGCTAAGAAGTGGGAAATTTTTACCCACGGCGGTCGCAAAGGCACCGGTATCGATGCCATCGAATGGGCGATTAAAATGGTCGACTACGGCGCCGGTGAAATTTTATTAACCAGCATGGACAGAGATGGCACTAAAATTGGTTTCGATTTAGACCTCACCCGTGCCATTAGCGAGGCCGTATCCGTGCCGGTTATCGCATCTGGTGGCGTTGGAGATTTAGATCACCTGGTTGCCGGCGTAAAAGAAGGCAAAGCCGACGCCGTACTGGCCGCGAGTATTTTCCACTTCGGTGAATTTACCATTGGCGAGGCCAAGCAACATATGGCCGATGCAGGAATCGAAGTACGCCTGTAAATTTTTACTTTTTTTAAAAGGGTCAAAATACATAATGAACAAGACATGGCTCGACCAAATTAAATGGGACGACAACGGGCTAGTGCCGGCCATTGCTCAGGAAACTGCTACGGGCAAAATGCTGATGATGGCCTGGATGAATCGTGCAGCTTTAGAATTAACCGTACAGGAAAATCGCGCCATTTACTGGTCACGTTCGCGCAATAAACTTTGGCGTAAAGGCGAAGAGTCCGGCTATGTACAAACCTTAAAATCGATTCGACTCGATTGCGATAACGACGTCATACTTCTCGAAGTTGAACAGCTCGGCGGCATCGCCTGCCATACGGGGCGGCATAATTGTTTCTTTAAAGAATTACAGGGTGGCCAGTGGGTTGAAGTTGCACCTGTTTTAAAAGATCCAAAATCTATTTATAAGAAATAACGAGAAAACAATCACAGATATTTCTACTCTTGACTTGTACTATCAGCAAAATGACAACTTCAAAACGTAGTAGGCTTCAACGCCTAACTGGCTTACTAGCTTTGCTTCTAACCGCCACCAATGTCTCAGCCATTCCATTTGGCATTTATGATCCTCGCTCACTTGCAATGGGCGGTACCGGTGTGGCGGCAGCAACAAGTATTAATGCTGTTCACTACAACCCTTCTCTGTTGGCTCAATATAAGAAATACAAAGAAAAAACAGGCCAACAGGCTTTTTCCTTTCCAGTTATTGCCGGACGCGCATCAAAAACCCTGCAAGATATTTCCGATATAAATGATAGAAATTACGATAGCAGTGTATCCAATGCAATCAATACTTATAACGCCAACCCATCGATAGTCAATGCCGATAATGCTTTAGTCACTATACAAAACTTGCAGAATGACTTATCCAGTATTTCCAACAAAATAATTCTGGCCGATCTGAGTGCTTCATTAGTAATTGGAATCCCATCCAAACATGCAGGAGGCGCCTTTTACTTTTTGCAACGCGGCGTAGGCGACGGCAACGTCAATGTCTCATCGAGTGATAGCGCTTTGATTAATGACTATCGCGAAGCGCTTTTGTTTATTTCATCAGGTGGCTCACAAGGGAGCGCTCATCCGGAGCTATTCAATGGCAGCAATCTGATTGATCCAGTTAACACGTTCACCTCAAATGCCAATGCACGCGCTGCGGTTATAACAGAAATTGGTGTCAGCATCGCTTCAACGTTTAATCTCTTTGGTTCACCTGTTGCACTAAGCATAAAACCTAAAATTTATAAAATTAAAACCTTTGACTACAGCTCGTCCATTACGGGAGATAGCATTAACAGGCAAAGCCAAACTGACAAGCAATGGAATTTAAGCCTGGATTTAGGGGCAAGCTACAACATAAATGAAACATGGCGTGTCGGTCTGGTACTAAAAGACCTAGTAGAAAAAAACTTTCAAACCGGTAATGGTAATACGATATCAATAAAACCTCAGCTTAGATTTGGCATTGCTCGGTCTACACCATCTTACATGTTAACAGCAGACATCGATGTAATAGCCAATGAAGGTGTGTTTAACAATAATAAAAGCCAATACCTAATGTTAGGCTTTGAAATGCCGCTATCTTACGTAAGGTTAAGAGCGGGCTATCGTTACGCCCTTGTATCTGGACTTGCAAATGAAGCAGGAATTTTCTCCGCCGGAGTTGGAATGAATATAAAATCGTTCTATTTCGATTTTGCCTATTCGGAAAACTCACAACAACTTGGTCTTGGTTTAATGTTTGGTTTTAACTTTTAACAAAATTACATTCACGAACACAAGCCGTTCAATTGCGTACTACTGCATCTGCGCTGGCATGGTTATTATTCGTCGCCCGGCCGAATCTGTTTTAACCTTACCCATTGTCTTAAGACTTTTAGATACATCAACACTGCCAACATTAACTGGTATGGCAAAACTACGACTTTGGTTTTTATCCGTTACCAACGTAGCGGTAACATAAATATAATATAAACCATTATTTGCAGCAGACACTTCTAGGCTTATATGCGACTCCTGCCCTTGTGGCAAAATTCCAAAGTTATACTGCTTTAAATGGTTGCCACTCACCAGCCCCGAGTCAAACTTAAAACTCACCAGCAAGTCATCAATGTCTTTTTTATTAATAAAGGTTATTTTTATTTCTGTTTCTGCACCTGCAATAATTTCATCTTCAGCAATATAGTGCATATCAACCGCACCAGCCGGTTTACCGGTAAATACTTTTACATCTTTTTTTGCAATGCCCATATTATTAGTACTTGATGCCAGTTTTGTATTCGATTCGCACGCCAGTAAAACAACCACAGCGACAGCCGCAACAATTACAATTTTAAATATCGACATATTGTTCCGCGCTCCATTTATAAAGTTGAAAAAACCGGTAGCTGATTATTATTACCTGGATTATTAGTTAGCTCAGAATCACCATATATATCAGTAATTACGTCAATATTCTGCCCGCTTAATAAACTGTTAATAGCATTAACGGATGCCGGATTATTATCTTTTAATGATTTCACAAAACTAAAAATACTGGTCACTGCCGGGGTATTTTTTTGCGCTGCTGTCATCACACTGTAAATAGCCGAAAAACTTATCTGGTTACTAAAATCATATAGTAATACGTGTACCGAACATTCGCTATACCAACCCGGCTGGGTGCAACTACTGTTCGCGCTCACATCAAAACTAAAACCGCTGCCTTGCGACGCACCACTGGCATCACGGTATACTGCATCGCCACTGGCAATACCCGAATAGGCATTTCCAAAACCTTCACCAAAGGCTAATCTTATATCAAGTATATTATTGATAGAATGCGACCCGCCTATCGAATCGGAACGTGAAAAATTGGTCTCAAAATAATGCGCCCATTCGTGAATAACCACATGCTTATCATATTCATCAATATCATTATCGGCTTTGCCTAAAATATAGATTGCCGTGCCATCAAAATGGGACGCGGTGATCTGCCCAGCGGCTTTGTCTCCTACGCTGGCAATATTGTTAATACTCCAGTTTATATTTAGTGCTGGGTAAACCAGGCTTGAGTCCACTGCCAGTACTTTTTGAAATGCAGAATAAATACTATCTATAATCGCAAATGGTGCTGCTACACGCGTAGTGGTGTATGCACTACCACCCCAGCCTGATGCCGCATTCAAGTTGTGATTAGTCACATTGGCCGCACTATTAATGGTTGAGCCATCCATCGTATACAAGGCACCACTGCTGGTGTTATCAACCACTTTAAAGTTCCAGGTACCTGGTGCATTACTGTCAAGCATTTGCGCATAGACGCGTACAAAATTATCCACACTTGCGGACGCGGTTAACGAGTAATTACCATTCGCATCGGTTACTGTCGTGTCGTACATTGAACCGGCACATATCATTTCAACAACTACCCCTTTTATCGGCTCCTGGGTTGTGCCGCTTGCATAATTTAATCCGTTGGTCGATGTGTTATGCGCGACCAAATCATAGGTGATTGTTCCTGTTACGGTTATTTCACCAGCACTCGAACACGATGAGGTAGCGCTACTGGCTTTTTCATTACTGTTTAAAGCCGCTTTAGCTAAAGAAATAGCCGTTGAATCTTGTGTCGATTTATTGCTATCAAAATTATATGCAATGTTGACCTCATAACATGTAATCGCTGAGGTAGCACCGCTTGAAGTATATTGATATTCCAGCAGGTCAAGAACATAGTCGCCCTCTGAAATGCTAACCGTCAGGGTTTCATAATTTGCTCTGGTGCCTTGAGCGATGCCAACCAGCTGGCCTTTTTTATACAAACGCAAATCAGGGTCCGAAGACTCCAGCCCTGATGTTTTCGTTGCGGTTATTTTAATTTGTTGCGTCTGGCTAATACTAAAACGCATTAAACGCCGCACGCCAAGTTTGTTCAAGACGCCGTTTTCATTTGTGGTACAGATATTTTCTGCCGATGACTTTGCCACTGTCGCACCACTGTCTCCACCACCACTACGGCTACAGCCGGCTGTAACAATAATGCCTGCTAACAGTAAAAAACTTGTTCGACGAAATCCCAACGTGATCACCGCACTCTCATTTCAAACCCAGTAACGTTAGCGGTGAGGATGAGAATAATCTTTAATTAAAGCACGCTTTTATCCGTTCAAATTCGACAAAAATGCCATGACCGAGCGACCCAAGGTAGTTTAAACTAGGCCGATGGAAAATATATTACAACAGCTCGCTGAAGTACTCGAAGAACGCAAAAAAGCCGATCCCGAGTCCTCGTACGTCGCCAAACTCTACGACAAGGGTTTAGATAGTATTTTGAAAAAAATCGGTGAAGAAGCCACCGAAACCGTGATGGCGGCTAAAGACGGAGATGCCGACAAGATCATCTATGAAACGGCTGATTTGTGGTTTCACTGTATGGTTTTACTTGCAAATCAAGGACTTAAGCCTGATGATGTGCTTAATGAACTAGCCCGTCGCTTTGGGCTATCAGGAATAGAAGAAAAAGCCAGTCGAAACAAAGACTAGTTTAGCTCGGGATATAAAATCACATACTGCTCGGTTACCAGAATGATTAAAGAATAGCGCCATTCCTGTGTGATTTTGGCGGGAATGACATAAGTTTTGCTATCCCGAATTCAGGTTAAATACGATATAATACCCTGCTAAACTAATTAGCAACTGACATGTTGGAGTAAACGAAATGGGTTTTGGTGTAACAGAATTAATTATTATCTTATTAATCGTACTGGTGCTGTTTGGCGCAAAACGTCTAAAAAACGTGGGTTCTGACCTCGGTTCGGCGGTTAAAGGTTTTCGCTCTTCAATGAAAGATGAGGAGAAAGGCCATCTCGAGAAAAAAGACAGCGACGTTATCGAAGGCGAAGTAACTGGTTCGAAAGTTGATCAAGCCAAAGATAAAGACAAAGTCTAGTTAGACTTTTCACTGTTGTTTTTAAATAGACTTATACACTATGTTTGATATTGGCTTTTGGGAACTCGGCGTCATCATGATTGTTGGCCTGGTCGTTATCGGCCCCGATAAATTACCGGGCATTGCCCGCAGTGCCGGCAAATGGGTTGGCAAGGCACGCTATTTTATAAGCAGCGTCAAACAGGACGTGCAAAAAGAACTGCAAGCAGAAGAGTTAAAACAAGCCATTGAGCGCGATGCCGGCCTCGATGAAATAAAGCAAATAATGAATACCGATAAATTCACTCTCGAAGAAGAGGATGACCCCGGTTACCTCGTCAATGCCATTGATGACGATGGCGGCAGCCTTGATGATGATGATGACAGTAACAATACAAGCACCGCGACAGCTACAAAAACTGATGATGCCAACAACATCGATACCAGCAACAAAGCCGACACATGACACCCAACGAACAGCCTACTAAAGAAGCAGAAATTCCTTTTTTATCGCACCTAATCGAACTACGCGATAGATTACTGCGTAGCGTGCTTTTTGTCCTGATCATCTTTGCTGGACTGTTTTACTTTGCCAACGATATTTACCAGTTTGTCGCTGCCCCCATTATGGAAGCCCTCCCCGAAGGCAGCACCATGGTGGCCACTAAAACAACCGCGCCCTTCTTAACCCCGTTTAAACTCGCACTGGTAACCTCTATTTTTATTGGTATGCCCTTTTTGCTTTATCAGGCCTGGGGCTTTATTGCACCGGGGCTTTATAAACATGAAAAGCGGCTTGCCTACCCATTATTATTTTCAAGCATTGTGCTTTTTTACGCTGGGATGGCCTTCGCCTACTTTGTGGTTTTCCCGCTTATATTCTCATTTTTAACCTCGATGGCGCCCGCCGGTGTCACCGTTTTACCCGATATAACCGACTACCTGGATCTGGTGCTGAAACTCTTCTTTGCCTTTGGTATCGCTTTTGAAGTCCCCATTGCTACTATTATTTTTGTTATTGTTGGCTGGACGACTCCAGAAAAACTCACCGAAAAACGTGCCTATATTATCGTTGGAGCTTTTGTCGTTGGCATGCTGCTCACGCCGCCCGATATTGTTTCACAAGTAATGCTCGCCATTCCTATGTGGCTCCTGTTTGAAGTCGGGGTTATCTTTTCACGCTTAATCCTGAAAATGCGCAAGGAAAGAGAAGAAGAAATCCTCGCTGCCGAAGAAAAAGAATTATCTGACGACGAAATGGATGATGAATTCGATAAAGCCATTGCCGAAGAGCAAGCACTGGAAGATTCAGACGACAAAGACGACAAAGACGACAAAGACGACAAAGACGACAAAGACGACAAAG
>CAZDEC010000014.1:0-19534 GCA_964504295.1 uncultured Thioalkalispiraceae bacterium | reverse complement strand
GACGACAAAGACGACAAAGACGACAAAGACGACAAAGACGACAAAGACGACAAAGTCTAGCCCCTGTTCCACCATACAAAGCAGGATATGGGATTGGTGGCGGTATCATTACCTCAAACGCAGACATAGCTTCGTATTTCTACAGCAACGCCTAAATTGGAATAAAGTCACATTTTCTGAGTTATAGTTAGAACAGATATGTTTTTTATGTGTCTACCTACGAACTATAATTAGCAATTCCGGCATCAATATGACCACTAAAAAATTATTAAGTATATTTTTTGTAGCCCTACTGCTTTCTCAAGTTGCTTTAGCCAAACCTATAAAAAATCAGTTAAAAAACCATGCATCTCCCTATCTCGCGATGCATGGAACCGATCCGGTTCAGTGGCAGAACTGGAATGAAAAAGTCGTTGCACGTGCCTTAAAAGAAAACAAACTTATTTATATTTCCAGTGGTTATTTTTCCTGCCACTGGTGCCACGTTATGCAGCGTGAAAGTTATAAAGATAAGAAGGTTGCGAAGATTCTAAACCAGTTTTTTATTCCAGTAAAAGTAGACCGAGAACTAAACCCTGCTTTGGATGCACGGCTCATTGATTTTGTTGAAAAGACGCAAGGCCAGGCAGGCTGGCCGCTAAATGTATTTATCACCCCTGAAGGTTACCCGTTGGTTGGCATGACTTATCTGCCAACCGAAAATTTTATAGCCGTTTTAAATAATTTAAAACAACAATGGTCCGAAAAAAATGCTTATCTAAAAAATATTGCACAACAGGCAACCGAGCAATTACTGGCTAAACAACAATCTCCCGTAGAAACCCAAACTAAAATTAACAAGCCTGCTTTTTTAAGTCAGCAATTTCTTTTGCAGGCAGCCGAGTTAATGGATGAAATACAGGGCGGCTTTGGACAGCAAAGCAAATTCCCCTCAGTACCGCAGCTGCGAACCTTATTACACATTGTCGAGTCAGAAAAAATTAAACCCTATATTAAAACCAAGTGGACTGATTTTTTAGTCACAACCCTTGATAGCATGGCGCAACAGGGTTTACACGACCAGCTTAATGATGGTTTTTTTCGTTATACCGTTGACCCTAACTGGCAAATACCCCACTTCGAAAAAATGCTTTACGACAATGCGCAACTAGCCATTTTATATTTTGAAGCCAGTAAAATTTTAAAACGCCCAGACTACCTGACCATTGCCAGACAAACACTTGATTTTTTACAAACAGATATGCAATCAAATATTGGCGTTATCGCGGCCAGTCTTTCTGCTGTTGATGCACAGGGCATAGAAGGCGGTTACTATGTTTGGCAAAAAGGCGACTTTAAAAAATATTTACCTAAACAGCAATACCAGGTCATTAAACGATACTGGAAACTGGTGAACAATGCTGCACTTGAGAGCGGTTACCATATTATCAGGAATAAATCGGTTGCCGAAATCTCGAAAGAGTTAAAGTTACCAGTCAAAACAGTACGCTCGCTTATTAATAAAGCAAAACTCCGCTTAAAGACAATTCGTTCCAAAAAAACAAACCCGATAGATCCAAAACCGGTTGCCGCCTGGCTAGGACTAAGTTTGCATGCCTTTACGCTTGGATTTAGCCGTGACTTTACAGGCGGATTTAAAATGCAAACCAATACAACTAAAAATAAATCCTACCGTAAAACCGCTGATCAACTATATCAATTTATCTATACAAAACTATGGAAAGATAAAACCTTATACCGTTCTATAAAACAAACCAAAAAGCATATTCGCCCTATCGGTGCAGCCGGCCTCGAAGACTATACACTGGTTGCCAATGGTGTTTATATTTATTCGGCCACCACTAAAAACAGTCAAGCTAACCGATTTGCTATTGCATTAGCACAACAAGCATGGAAACGTTTTTATAAAAAAGACGGCTGGTATCTTGCTGAAAACCCACTTATAAAATATATCATCGGCAAATCGGCGCTTGATGATAGTCCATTGCCCTCGCCTTCTGCTGTATTAATCAGAGTGAGCAGTCAATTAAAAAATAAACAGCTTAATAAACTAGCTCAAAAGGCTTTGCAACAAGGTGGCGGAAAAATTGAAGAAGCACCTTTTTGGTATGCTTCGCAGATTGATGTGATTCGTGAATTTTATAAATGATTTCACTGCTGCGCCATTAACTTGAACCTAATGTTGTTGAAATGTATGCAGTGTCTACGTTTATGATAATACTATCGTCAGCAATCCCATATCCTATTTTAGATGCTCGCTTCAAAAGTTAATGGCGCAACCATGATGTCATATAATCTAAATTCTTAAGCAAACTAATGCAATTGCGCGTACTGCTTAGGCGCTTCTAAAATATCAAACTCATATTGATTGATTGCCGTTGTAAATAATAATAATCGAGTTAGGCGAACATGGAACATACGCTTTCCAAGGTTAACAACCAGCACACTGTTAATGTCATAAATATTTGCCGGCAAGATAATACTTCGCGTTTGTTTTAATGAAACCTGAAACGGAATAAGCAGAGCACGAAAGTAATCCGTTCCCGTACCCACACCACTCATCGCTTTAACTGCTACAGGTACAGCTGATTTTGCTATATCCATAATACCAATGTCTAACACCTTGCGTGTATCTGACTTTATCCAACGCACAACCCCCGTTTGCCAGCGACCTTTTAATTTACCATCGTAGCGGTAAGAAACAATTTCACCTACCTTAACAGAAATATCATGGTGGCCATTGGTGCAACGTAATGCAATCCCCATCTGGCTTAAATTGCTTTGTTGCCAATCTTCCTGTGAATAATTAGCATGGATATGGCGTTTATCTTTTTTCAGTGCTTCCTGGTAGCGCGTGGCAAAAAAACTTTTACCTTCACTCTCGGTTAATGCTGGCGCATCTTTATTTGAATGAATTTTTAATTCATCCATTTCCGGGGTAAATTTTGCGCGTAACGAAATAAAATGATGGCAGGAATTTAAACCTGTTGTTATACGGACATCATCTGCCGAAGGTTTTCGAGGTTCTGAACGTTCAGTATTACCCTGCCAGGTATCGGATAAACGTAATAAGGCATCGCGTTGTTTACGTTCTAGCACGCCAGCATCTTGCAGAAGATCGTCTTCAAAATTTCCACGCAAAATATTCTGAATTAATAATTCCAATTTTTGTTTGATTCTTTCAATATCTATAACTCGACCAGAGATTTCCTGGCTATAAAGGTCATGCGTTATAAAACGCGGCGGCAGGTCGGCCGACATATCGACAGCATACTCGCCTTCTCCGGCAAGCTGGACATTCACTAACAAATCGCAATCCTTTGTCCAAAAACTAACTAAGCGGAAAATTTCGTATGCTTCTCCCTGCATAAGCTGGTAGGGTTCGGCAACAGCTAATAACAAAATTCGCTTATAGGCAAAATCGACTGTCGCTGCAAGCGGCAAACCCATAACAGGATGTGGATCATCTATCTGAATTTCATGAAATGAATTGGCTTCGGCATAACGATACAATTGATGTAAGTCATGCCAGACACCTTCATCTACGGGATCGTAAACAGAATAGGACTCAAGTAAATTCCAGGACAAAAATATCATCGAAAAATAAGTTGCCTCATGTAACAAAATATTTTCAGCAAGCTTGTGTTTTTTCTTTATAACTAATTCGCTAACAATTATTTTATAGCCGGCGGCCATATCAAATAATAATCTGCGACATATATCAGAAAAGAATCGCTCCTTACGGCCTAATGGAATTTGTGCGGCATGGTATTTTTTACCTAAAGCATCCACCAACTGTTGTACACTAGGATAAATTACCGCCATCAATGCCATGCGCTCATTAACCGGATAACGAGAACTGTTGATAACATGCAATTTTTCGATTAACAGATGTGAGACAGCATTCGTATCGGCCATGGGTAGGGCCTGAACCCAACGCAATAATATTTTAGGGCGCAAATAGGGCTTAGGGCGTTGACTTACATCTTGTGTGGGAATACTTAATACAGGCAAGGACATTGTATAATTTTTAACCTTGGGATCACTAAACAAACAGTTTAACTGGCCGATAACATACTAAGATAGGCTATTTTATTAACAATACGTTTTTTAATTGCATAATGCACCATTAATTAGTATTTTTTATGAAATTTATAAAAATCAAGCACTTAAAGATATGACTTAATGTTAAAAAATTTGAATTCCTTGTGAAAAATAGTGATGATATATTATACAAATAATAAAAACATAATACGTGTGTTTAAGGAGTTTTAAATGGGTAAAATAATTAAGCAATCCATTATCGTTCTCACCCTTCTCATCAATGTTCAGCTCTCAACCAGCTATGCTGCTGAACTTGTTTTCACTGCTCCTCCTCGCGAAAAACCTGCAGCAGGCAAGAAGATATACGAGCCTATCGCCAAGCATCTTAGCCAATTACTGAATACCAAGGTGGTTTACAAGCACCCGAACAACTGGCTTAACTATCAACGTGAAATGCGTGATGGCAAATACGATATTGTTTTTGATGGGCCTCACTTTGCTTCCTGGCGCATGGCGCATATTGGGCATGACATGCTTGCCAAACTCCCCGGTAAACTTGGCTTTATTCTTGTAAAGAAAAAAGCCGATACCAGTATTAAGAGTTTAAACAGCTTAATAGGTAAACGTATTTGTGGTATTTCTATGCCCAACTTATCAACCTTGTCAATTTTAGCCGCCTACCCAAACCCTGTACGACAACCCGTAATTATCGGTGTTCGAGGCGGCATGAAAGGTGTTGCCAAATCACTGGCAAAGAATCGTTGTGATGCCTACGTCTTCAGAGATAAGTTTTATTTAAAAAAACTCAAACCTGAAGCAAGAGACAAGCTGGAAATTATTTATAGAAGCAAACCACTCCCTAATCAAGTCATCACAGCGGGGCCAAGACTCACACCCGCTCAGAAAAAAGCAATCACTTATTCTCTCACTTCTGGTAAAGGGATTGATGCTACCGCCGGATTAAGAAAACGTTTTGCTAAAAAAGCGCGTGCATTCGTTAAAACGACAAATAATGAATATAAGGGACTTAATCTACTACTAGAAGGCGTTATTTTTGGTTGGTAAAACATCTTACCTTCATTGACTAAAACAAAGAGAGCCCAGGCTCTCTTTGTTAATGCCAGCCACTTAAATAAATTATTTTTTATTGAGTTCTTTTTTGATAGCGGCAAAAAGGTCAAGCACCCGCCTGGCATTGGTTCCACCATCACCACCGGTTGAACGTGAGGTTGAACGAATATCCACTCTACTTTTGTTCTCAGCCAATTTAGTAATATGGATAGCTACATCATCTTTAAAACCAAACCAGAAGGTCGTTGCTGTTGCCTCTATATGTAACTCATCAAAATCAGCCTGCCAGAGCTTCCAGCCTTTCTTTCTGATGACGGTTAAACAAAGATCAAAAGCCCGTTTAACCGACACATCTAAAATAAGAGGTTTTATCTCAGGGTAAAATTCGTTTTGAAATGTTTCGGTTTCAAAACCACCGTAGGTTCGAGCATTAGGTGCAAACCAGAAAGAAGGTGGCTTCTCTGCATTCGTTGTTATGTCTGAAATAGGCGGGGATGTTTGTTTAGCTTCTTTCCATGATTGTAAAAATAAAATCATCGGCGCAACAATAATCAGACCCAGCATGCTAAATATAAAACCCCGCCTTTTTCCTCCGGGCCATGCCATGACTAGACCTGACAAACATAATCCCGATGAAAATATTCCTGCATAGGCAGCCCATTGAAGAATGATGACCGCAAAATTATAATCCCACCAGCCAATTCGACTCCCCAGTGCAGCTGACATTGCCGCCAAGATTGAGGCAATAATCAAGCCAAAACCGATAATAGCAGGTTTATACATTATTTTTTTATCGGGATTTTTTTGCATATTTAGAAACTTAGATACTAGACATTTATAACTTACTATAGCTTAACTCTTCTCAAATCAATGCTTCATTTCTGACTTTATTATTAGTGTAAAACCGCAATGCCTGTAATTATCTAAATTATCCTTAATGAACTAGAAAACACAAAATAAAGATAGCCAGAAAAAATATTACACAACTATCCTATTTCTAATACGGTTCTGCGTGAAGTAAAACCAAATATAATTTTTTTACTAAGAGAACCCGAAACGACAATTAAATGCATTATTAGTCTGGGAGAATGATTAAAACAAAAAGCCACCTCAACCCTGTAATGCCACAAAAAATAATTGAGCAAGGCCAGGAAGCTTACAAGAAGTGCAAAAAATTACTGCTGAACAATAACCTTTAAGATAAGAATAGACAGTAAGAAAAATCTATAAAGAACAGATTATAGTTTCGTGCACATATCTTACGATTAATAATTAAATGGTGGGCCTACTTGGACTCGAACCAAGGACCAAGGGATTCACGTTATCCTGATATTTCTATCACGCGTGGACTATATCACCACCCACAATGCCAAAATAAATTTAGCACTGCTAGGGCGCGGGACGCTTACACCTGTTATTAAGAACAATTCGGCTTTAGTAAACCAGTTCTCAGGTAGTCTCTGCACCTTCCGAAGGTTTACCTCCGGCTTGGCTCAGGATTGCCATCAGCCAACGCTATTGAGTTGCTGCTAAGGTTTCCCTGAATTCATCCCGTTCATCTTATGACTTTCGCCATAAGCGCACCATTTTGATGAGTCCCCTGCTCTAACCAACTGAGCTATAGGCCCTAATAAAAGGGAAAAGCGATTTTATCAAGATTTTGAAAAAATTGCATAGGTCTTTTTAGTATTTTTCTTTAATAAGTAATAGCTTCAAATACAGCTTTTCTTATAAAGCAGATTGCCGCGCTATCACTCACAATGACCGCTAATTTTTTTAATCGTTAATATGGTTTCTATATAAATGACCAGGCATAAAAAAGGCGCAACCCCTGATTTACCCACGAGTTGCGCCTTTTTTAATATTTATAGCCAAATCTATTAGAATCCAGGTTACTCAGAATCAAGGAAACTACGCAACTGATCTGAACGGCTTGGATGACGCAGTTTACGCAATGCTTTTGCTTCTATCTGACGAATACGTTCACGGGTAACATCAAACTGTTTGCCCACTTCTTCCAACGTATGATCGGTGTTCATATCAATACCAAACCGCATCCGCAGTACTTTGGCTTCTCTTGCGGTTAAACCTTCGAGAATGTCCTGGGTCGCTTCACCTAAACCGGAACCGGTGGCTGAATCTAATGGTGAGGTCACGTTGCCGTCTTCGATAAAGTCGCCCAGATGTGAATCTTCGTCGTCACCAATCGGGGTTTCGGTTGAGATAGGCTCTTTGGCAATTTTAAGCACTTTGCGAATTTTATCTTCCGGCAGTTCCATTTTTTCGGCCAGTTCTTCCGGCGTGGCTTCACGACCTAAGTCCTGTAACATTTGTCGTGAAATACGATTAAGTTTATTAATCGTTTCAATCATATGCACAGGGATACGAATGGTACGCGCCTGGTCGGCAATCGAGCGGGTAATCGCCTGACGGATCCACCAGGTTGCATAAGTAGAAAATTTATAACCACGTCGGTATTCAAATTTATCAACCGCTTTCATTAAGCCAATGTTGCCTTCCTGAATAAGATCCAGAAATTGTAAACCACGGTTTGTGTATTTTTTCGCGATAGAAATAACCAGGCGTAAATTCGCTTCAACCATTTCTTTCTTGGCGCGACGTGCTTTGGCTTCGCCAATCGACATTTTACGATTAACGTCTTTAATCTCTGAAATAAGCATGCAGCAACTTGTTTCTAGACCGGCCAGCTTGGTTTGAGCACGTAAAATATCGCCTTTGTGTTCTGCTAAAATCGGAGAATATTTTTCATCGGCATCAATATGTGTTTGTAACCAGGTTAAGTCCGCTTCGTTATCCGGGAACGAAGTAATAAACTGCTTACGAGGCATATGCGCCTTACCGACACAAAAGGTCATAATCACTTTTTCATGCGAACGAATTTCGTTTATGAGCTTACGCATTTGAGTCACCAAACGATCAACCATTTTCGGGGTTAACTTTAACTCCATAATTTGGTCGATTAAATCTTCACGGTACTTGGTGGCTTTTTTATCTGAGAAGCCATTTTTATCCGCTGCCGCCATCATTTTAGTAAATAGTTTTTCTATTTTCTTAAACCGTGCTGCTGCTTCTTCTGGATCGGGGCCGGTATCAACAACTTCTTCGTCATCATCATCGTCTGTTTGCTGGCCACCGGGTACAATAATTTCGTCCGGTGCATTGGGGTCGATATAATCGGTGAGAATATCGGTGAGTTTAAACTCTTCTCTTGCTATTCCTTTGTAGCATTCAATAAGCGTTGCCACTGTTTCGGGGTAGCAGGACAGCGACCAGAGCATTTGCTTTAAGCCACCTTCAATTCGCTTGGCAATTTCAATTTCGCCTTCACGCGAGAGCAGTTCTACCGCGCCCATTTCGCGCATATACATACGAACAGGGTCGGTAGTACGGCCAAATTCGCTGTCGACATTAGCCAGGGCAGCGGCAGCTTCTTCGGCTGCATCTTCATCGACACTATTGCCAGATTCAAGTAAGGTATCGTTATCTGGGGCAACTTCATGCACGGTGATGCCCATATCGTTGATCATGGCAACGATGTCTTCTATCTGGTCTGGGTCAACAATACTGTTGGGGAGATGGTCATTGACCTCGGCATAGGTCAGGTAACCTTGCTCTTTTCCCTTTGCAATCAATATCTTAAGTTGAGATTGCTGTTGACTTTCTTTCAATTCGGGTGCTTTACTTACACTCATTCACTTGACTCACATTATTTCGAGATAAAGGATCAGGATTTTACACTAGATCCGTGATTTTTCTACATAAATCATCAATTAACTATAGACTTTTTATGACAATATTTAGCCATATTACCGGCCAATCTTTAAATATTTCAAATATGATAGCGTATTCAGGTGGTTCGTTGAGTCAGTTTACGTAACTCCTGCTTTTCTGCTTCGCTCAACTGACCGTGATTTGATTTTGCTAAGAGATGTTCTAAGCGCATTTCTTTTGCCTCGGCATACAGGCTGTCCATGACACCGAGAAATTCGGCTTTGAGACTTGCTTCATCCGCCACCTCTGGCTGCCACTGCGCTAGCTTCACCATATGGGGATAACTTTGTTGTGCATCTTCAAACGCTGACCAGCGCTCTATTATAGCAGCACAGTTGATATGGGGATACGTGTGTAGTAATTCAAGCAGTTTTTGCAATATTTCGATTCCCGGCGTCTCCAGCTCGGCTAGCTGACTCGGGCTTTGAACCAACTGCGCTAGTCGAGGTAAATATAGCAAACGCATAATAGCCATTCTAACCGGAGATAAACCTGCTTTAGCCGAGGATCGACTACTTTTACGCGACGTTTGTCTGTTTTGTCCCTGTGGTACAGTGGCTGACTGGGCATCATTTTGTACGCCGCCTTGAGCACGATTCGACCGGCGAGGCTTGCTCTGATGTTGAAAAATAGACTCAATTTCCGCCGCTTCCATTCTGGCTAATTGCGCCAGTTGATTAAGCACCATTTGTCGATACACACCGGGTAATAGCTGGCTTACCAGTGGCCGAGCCGTTTCGACCAGTTGTGCCCGGCCATCGATACTGTGCATATTGATATTCGCGCATAAATTCTCAAACAGGTATTCAGAAAAAGTCTTCGCCTTCGCCAGTTCTGCCTCGAAACCCGTTTTACCATTCGCGCGAATATAACTATCAGGGTCTTCACCCTGCGGTAAAAACATAAAGCGAATTTGCAGGCCTTCGCGTATCACCGGCAAAGCATTGTTAAGTGCCCGCCAGGCGGCTTCGCGGCCAGCGCGGTCACCGTCAAAACAAAAGTAAATGTCGTGGCTCAAGCGGAACAAACGTTGCAGATGGTCGGCGGTGGTTGCTGTGCCGAGCGTCGCAACCGCATAACGCACATCAAATTGCGCCAGCGCCACCACGTCCATATAGCCTTCAACCACTAGAACTTTGTCGATTTTACGCAGTGCTTTGCGCATTTCATATAAACCGTAAAGCTCACGCCCCTTATGAAACAGCGGGGTTTCCGGTGAGTTCAGATATTTTGGTGAATCATCACCCATTACCCGACCACCAAACGCAATACAACGACCACGCTGATCACGGATCGGGAACATCACACGATCACGAAAACGATCATAAGTCCCACCACTGTCTTTTTGAATGAGCATACCTAATTCAACCAGCTTTTTCTGAATATCGGTTTTGCTACCCGCCGCCATCGCGTTTAGAACCGTATCGTAACCCGCAGGCGCATAGCCCATGCCATATTCTTTTGCAATTTCGCCACTTAAACCACGTTGTTTTAAATAAGCAACGGCCTTGGGTGCAGCTGCATTTTCACGCAACTGCTTGCGATAAAATTGTTCGGTTTGCTGCATTAGCTGATACAGAGAATCAGCCTGTTTGATTTTTGCGCCATGGCCACTACTGTCTGTACCGGTTACTTTTTCATGCGGCACTTCCAGGCCTAAGTTTCGCGCCAGTTCTTCAACCGCCTCGGGGAAACTCAAGTGCTCATATTCCATTAAAAAACGCAGTGCCGAACCACTCTCACCACAGCCAAAGCAATGATAAAACTGCTTGGTTTCGCTTACCGAAAAGGATGGGGTTTTTTCATTATGAAAAGGGCAACAGGCCTTGTAATTACTACCGGCTTTTTTTAACGGCACCCGCGCATCAATCACCTCGACAATGTCGGTGCGGGCGAGAATGTCATCAATAAAATGTTGTGGGATTAAACCGACCATGAGGGCATTTTATGGGTTTTACCACTAAGACGCGACTGATATAACTAGATTAGTAAAGATTATTAACCACGAAGGGCATGAAGACACCTACAAGGCATACATTCGAGTTATAAAACATAACTCTCAATAACATGAAGTAAAGATTAAAAATTTGCTGGTTTTTGTTTTTACTACGGTGAAGATAAAAAGGATGCACGATATGCCAAGCAATGTCTCAGCGAACTATTCCAGCTAAAAAATCTTTTGCTCTCTTAGTCTATTCTATGCTCTTCGTGGTTAACTTATTTTGATTTTAAAGAGACTTAAGACAACTTCGCTTTAATTTTCCCACTCACCGCGCCCATGTCGGCCTTACCGGCTAGTTGCGGTTTGAGCATGCCCATTACCTTGCCCATGTCTTTCATGGTTCCGGCTCCGATGGATGCAATGGCTGCATCGATTAATGCGTCGACTTCGGCATCAGACATTTGCTCAGGCATATATTCTTTAATGATAAGCACTTCGGCTTTTTCAATTGCGACTAATTCATCCCGTCCGGCTTTTTCAAACTGTTCAATAGAATCTTTGCGTTGCTTGAGCATTTTTTCTAAAACAGCAATCACCGCATCGTTGTCTAACTCTGCTCGAGTATCAACTTCAATTTGCTTAATGGCCGCGGTAATTAAACGCAATGTTTTAAGGCGCTCTTTTGCTTTAGCGCGCATTGCAGTTTTTACATCGTCATTGATTGTGTTTTTTAGATCAGACATAAACTAAGGTGTCTCTTAACTTTTCGGAACTTAATTTGTTAAGTAAAACGGCCTGAAAAGAAATTATTATCGATTCAGGCTTACTTAAATTAAATCAGGAAAGCTAAAAATTATCTTATCTTAGATAACTTATCTTAGATATCTTATCCTAGAGATAACTTATCTTATCTTAAACTAGTACAGACGAACTAAACGTGAACGTTCGCGAGACATTTTCTTCTGATGACGTTTTACAGCCGCAGCAAGTTTACGTTTACGAATTGATGTAGGCTTTTCATAAAATTCGCGACGACGAACTTCAGATAATACACCGGCTTTTTCACAAGAACGTTTAAAACGACGTAATGCAACGTCGAAAGGTTCGTTTTCTTTAACCTTCACAAAAGGCATAATATTGGTATTCCTTATATTTTTAAAACTTAATTAGAAATTCGAATTGTTGCTCGATCTCTCCAGGCCTTTTTAACTATAATGGGCAAAAAGGCGCGTAATTTTAAACGTACCCGGCTCACATTGCAAAGAGATCAGGCATTAAAGCGCCATTTTCTTCAATTTTCACAAAAAACAGCCCCTAAATTAACGAATTAAGGCTATCGGTAGACATTATGCGTGTTTTAGGAATAGAAACCTCCTGTGATGAAACAGGTGTGGCCATTTACGACAGCAAAAAAGGCATTCTCGCCGACGTATTACACAGCCAGATTGAGCTACATGCCCAATACGGTGGCGTGGTGCCAGAACTGGCTTCGCGCGACCATGTGCGAAAAACCATCCCTTTAATCAACCAGGCCATCCAACAGGCGGGGCTAACACCAAATGATATAGATGGTATCGCCTATACCCGTGGGCCCGGACTGCTGGGCGCTCTGCTAGTTGGTAGTGCAATAGGTCGCTCCCTGGCTTACGCATGGGACAAACCCGCCATTGGCGTACACCATATGGAAGGCCACCTGCTGGCGCCCATGCTCGAAGATAATCCACCACCATTCCCTTTTGTGGCCTTACTGGTTTCCGGTGGCCATACCCAGCTTATTTCGGTACTCGGCATCGGCGAATATACTTTGCTCGGCGAATCCATCGATGATGCCGCAGGCGAAGCCTTCGATAAAACCGCCAAGATGATGGGCTTAAGCTACCCCGGTGGGCCAGCACTCGCCAAACTAGCCACATCGGGTACGCCAGGTCGTTTTAAACTACCACGCCCCATGACTGATCGCCCCGGACTCGATTTTAGTTTTAGCGGCTTAAAAACGGCCGCACTCACGGCCTGGAAAAAATCGGATCAATCCAGTCAGACTCGGGCTGATCTGGCTTACGCCTTTCAGGAAGCTGTGGTCGCCACCATTGCAATAAAATGTAAACGCGCGTTAGAACAAACTGGCTTACATACTCTGGTGATTGCAGGTGGCGTCAGCGCCAACCGCCACCTGCGTGAACAACTCAACAAACTGGGCATCAAATTAAACACCCAGGTTTATTATCCGCGGCCTGAATTTTGTACTGATAATGGTGCCATGATTGCCTATGCCGGTTGCCAACGGCTACTTGCCGGGCAACGACAGGGGCTTGATTTCTCGGCCACTGCACGTTGGCCAATTGAATCGCTTGAAGCTATTTAACCTGAACTCGGGATAAGAGAGCTCAGTCATTAAAATCCACTAATGCGAGGACAGGAAGTTGGGGGGGAGGCAATAAAGACCGTCTGCCGCAAGGACGCGGCAGTCGAGCAGCCAGGGATGGCGTGTTTTGCGTGTCTTTATTGCCTCCCCCCCAACTTCCTGTCCGATGGAAAACCACGGAATTTGTTATCCCTAGTTCAGGTTATTTAAATCTAAAGACCCGTTAAACCTAAGGACAAGTTAAATCAAAAACAAATAAAGTCAGAGCCTTATTATCAATAACCTATTCGACATCAGCTCTTAATTAACTCAACAGGCAAACCAAGCCAGTTACCTTGCACACAGTCCACGCCAATTTCCTTTAACTGCAAATAAATTTCTTCATTTTCAACAAACTCTGCGATTGTTTTCATATTCATCACATGACCTATTTCATGGATACTTTTTACCATTACCAAATCAGCCGCATCACTGGTAATGTCCTTTACAAACAAACCATCAATTTTTAGATAATCAACCGGTAGTGTCTTTAGATAGACCAAAGACGATAAACCTCGACCAAAATCATCTAAAGCAAAACGACAGCCATACTGTCGTAAGGCCTGAATAAAATGCACGGCAATATTTAAATTTTTAACCGCGGCTGTTTCTGTAATTTCAAAGCATATATCCTTACCCGATATATTATATTTTTTAAACTGTTGTAAAATAAAAGCCAGAAAACTTTCTTCGCCAATCGACATTTGCGATAAATTTATTCCATAACTCACTCTGGCAGCATTACTATTATCACTAATGTGCTTGAATACATTTTCAACCACAAAGCGATCAATCTCAGGTGCCAGATTATAGCGCTCAGCAGCGGGCAAAAAAGCACCCGGGGGTATCAAACTACCATCATCCGCTTTCATTCGAATAAGAATTTCGTAGTACTCCAGTTTGTCATGCGGCGATTCCGATAACATGACTCCCTGTTGATAAAGAACAAAGAGCTCTTCATCTAACGCCCGGGTTATTTTTGCAACCCATTGCATTTCGCCGTAGCGGGTAACCACGTCCTTATCATCCGGCTTATAAACGTGTACCCGATTACGTCCGGTGTCCTTTGCCGCATAACAGGCAGTGTCTGCAGCACTCATAATAAGGTCAACCGAGAAACTGTTTTTATTGATAGCAACCAGACCAATGCTCGCACCAATTCGAAAAACACTACCGTTCCACTCATAATGAAACTTCTGTATTTGTTCTTTTAACTGAATTGCTATTGTTTCCGCATCATCAAGCGAACAATGTTCAATAAGCAAACCAAATTCATCACCACCGAGTCTTGCAAGTGTGTCATCCTCACGAATTTTATGCACTAACATAGCACTCAATTGTTTTAACAACGCATCGCCGGCCACGTGCCCACAGGTATCATTGACAACTTTAAACTGGTCTAAATCAATATAGAGCATTGCGTGGCTGGTGTTTTCCTTAACAGCAAGCCGCAGTAATCTGTTTAATTTATTTTCGAACTCACGACGATTAACCAAACCGGTTAAAGCATCATGTTCCGCCTGAAACGTAACACGTTCCTTTTCTGTAATAAGTTCCCGTGTTGTTTTTTTGTGCTCATTAATTTCTTTTTTCAATTTGACCTGATAGGCTTTTATCGCTTCGCGCATGGAAGAAAAACTACTGACTAATCGGCCTATCTCATCCTTTCCAGCAACAGGCAAATCCATTTTAAACTGTCCCTTTGCCATGCTGTCAGACGCCTCTACAAGTTTAAATAATGGTTTATGTATAATAAATCGAACCAGAAAAACCATTGCGATTATAAATAGCCCCAACACCAGCAAAAGAATTTTCAGCATTTCATTTTGGAAGCGCATGATCTGTTTATAGTCGTACTCGATATCAATAATGGCAACAAGCTCGCCTAAATTATGCTCCATATAGTTTACCGGCTGCTTTAGCAATATCTCAAAGTCACTCATCATACTTAAAGATTCACTCGACTCTAAAGGATAAAGAATATTACCCTTAGCATCATACAAATAAAGTAATCGCCAATCCGAATTTGACTTCATTACTTCATTCAAATTGTTATAAACCGCATCAAGCTGGTCATCCAGTATTAACGGCACCAGGCCATCAACCACAGTTTTTAAATGTGCCTGCAAATGCTCGGTATCTTCCACTTTTATATGACTATATAATTTTGGCGACCAGACATATTGAACATAAAGAACCAGCGCACCGACCAGTAAAAATAAAGGAATTAAAAATTTTGAGCGGATATTCATATGGGCTAATTATTTTTTGGAGTATTTGTCGAGGTTGTATTTAACTAAGGGTTGGTAATCTTCAATGCTGGCAGGAATCATTTCTTTAATCGGGATATGTTTAAATAATTCCCTGCCTTTATCCGTTGCAAATAATTTAAACAGAGCCAATTTTATAGCCTGTCGTTTAGCATCTGGAATACGAGGATGAACAACCATTGGATGGCCAACAATTTCAGGTGTTGTATAAATTATACGCAACCGATCCTGCAAAGCTTTTGCTTCGCGCACAAGCGTTCTATCAACTCCCCCGCCGGCCGCTACAAGATTTTTTGCAACATGTAAATACACCGAACTGTGTGTATGCACAAACTTTGATTTAAACTTTAAATTAAATTTTTCTATTAAAATGCAACGCATTAATAATGATGCGCCCAATGCATTAGGTGATGGAAAGACGATTGTTTTATTCGCTAGTTGCCTTACTGAGGTTATCGGGCTTTTTTTATTAACAACCAAAACACCTTTAATTTTCACCTTATCACGTACCAATGGAATATATCCCTGTGAGGCATACGCTTTTAAAGCATGGTATGGATTCATATAGGCAATATCATAAATACCCTGATTAAATTGCTTTTCAAAAATCGGGATTTTAGCACTACCAACCAACTTAAATTTAAAGCTAGTTATTTTTTCCAGCTCTACCAAAATTGGCTTCCAGTTTCTAAACAATTGTCGCTGATCAAATTGCGGTACCACACCCACAGTCAAAACATTTTCAGAAGAATATACCACCGCGCTATAGGCAAACCCCGCAGCGAAACTCGTATATAAAACAAATATTCTTATTAGTTTTAATTTAAGATGAAATAGCTTGATCATGCGCCTCCGGCGAATACAATGGCATTCTCTATCGCCAACAGGCATAGATATTATGACTGACAAATAACACGTGTTTTTAATTATTATTTTGCTAAAGTATAACTAATCTAGAGTATATTGGTAGGATTTCCCAAAACCACCTGCAATGAAGAGCTGGCTATTTAAAAGGCGTCATCGCCGAAAATCAAAAACAAAATATTTTAAATATTTGCGTATCTTAACACGTGCACTAATGCTGTTATTAGTCCTCGACATTTTCTATATCAGCACTATCTGGCCTGACTGGTCTGAGTTTGGCCGTGGCGTGGTCAAAAAAACAAAATTTATTCAGGCTTATGAAAACAAGCTAAAAAAACAACCTGAATTACCTGCTTTACGCTGGAAACCGGTTCCAATGAACTGGATCCCATACCATATGCGTAACGCGGTTATCGTTGCGGAAGACTCTCGCTTTTATCAGCACACAGGATTCGACCTTGATGCTCTTAAGGATGCAATGCAATACAACGTTGAACATATGAAGTTTAAATATGGCGCTAGCACCATTTCACAGCAAACGATTAAAAATATGTTTCTTAATCCAGCTCGTAATCCCTTACGAAAATGGCATGAACTAATTTTAACAATCGGTATGGAACTCAAACTAAGTAAACAACGTATACTGGAAATATATTTAAACGTGGCCGAGTTTGGTAGAGGAATTTTTGGTGTCGAAGCGGCTGCGCAATACTACTATGGCGTATCGATACATACACTTTCTAAATGGCAAATGGCAGAACTAGCGGCAACCTTACCAAGCCCTAAAAAACATAACCCAAAAACTAAAACGCGCCGATTTGTTAAACGAACAAAAAAAATATTTCGCTATATGAAAATTATAGCCCGCAATAAATAAAATATTTTTCTATCTAAGGTTAACTACAAAATTATTTTGCTAGCACTTGCATCATATAAGCATGCCGCGCTTGCACATAAAATGATCGCTTCCATTTGTAAACCCAGCCACGCAAATATATTTTTTTATTCTTTAATTGCTCGGTGGTTATTTTTTTTAAATCCAGCCCTGGGAAATACTTAAAGTCTCTTTTTTTTATTCTCACGGTAAATTTTGTTGCTAACTGTAACCAGACCGAATCACGGCTACGCCCCACACGAATGACATTCCCCTTAATAAAGGCATAACCTTTTTTGGCTACTTTATTAGCATCCCGATATTGGCCATAGGCATGCGCCCATATATTGCGCCGGTTATTTTTCGCTTTTCTCTCTGCCCTGAAGTAGCAATCGACTAAATTTAAATTGGGCGGAAAAACAACAGCGCTTGCCAGGCCGTTTTCCACTAACATCGCATTTAGATTGCGGCCATCGTTTAAAAACAAATGTGCCAGCACCCGCCCGTAATGATCTTTTCGCTCTGCGCCATACTTCAGATAGACATTTTTATTTGGCCTGATCGAAGCTTCAACAAAACGTTTGGCCTGTAGTGAAAAGGCTTCGGCAGGTTTGGGGTAGTGCGCCAGTTCGGGCGTGTTAATACCAATAAGGCGTATTTTTCTTTTATCGGTTAAAACAACCGTATCACCATCGGTTACCCGTAATACGCGAACCGCTTCATTATATTTTTTTACACTACAACCAGCGAAGACTAAACCGCTAAAAAATATACTGCCGCTAAAAACCGCCGCCGCAATAAAAAAGACGCTCAACCTGAGCGCCTTTCTTGTACTGCAAATAAACATCAGTTCTATTTTGATGACATACCGTATTTTTGACGGAATTTATCAACTCGACCCGCGGTATCAACAATTTTTTGCTTACCCGTGTAAAAAGGATGGCAGCTTGAGCAAACTTCAATGCTTAGCGCTTCTTTACCGGCTGTTGAGCGAGTATTAAAAGTATTGCCGCAGCTACAGGTTACCGCTACGTCAGAATAATTTGGATGGATTTCAGCTTTCATGGTGTGCCTCGTTAATTTATTAAGTCGTATCGCCACTGGAGAAAGATTGCGTGATTATCGAAACTAGACAACACTCACGGTTATTTCCAGCACCATACTAAAAACAGTCGGCAATAATACGTAAAAGGCCGCTTAACAGCAAGCGCATTCCCCTACATTTTGGAGAAATTTTAGTGTTTATTGCTTTACCAGAACCAATTAAAACTAGCTTCGGGCAAAAGCAGCTCGATTAAAGGGTAAAACTGTCGCGCTACGATTAGGACGCATAGGCTGGCCACCTTCAAGAACAGTTGCTAGCTCACGGTATTTTGCACCTAAGGCGTTAAAAGAGTCCCACATCATTTCAGAAATAGCGATGGTTGCCGCTAATGGATTAGCTGCGCGTTCACGCACTCTATCAATCTTCCACTGCAAACAGCGTAATCGCTCACGGTAAGCTTCAGGCGCTTTTTCGATAAAGGCATTAATACGCTTGGTTCGTAAATACTCAAATGTTGCCGGGCTATCCTGCCAAAGCTCCATCCAGGATTCAAAATTCAGTTTGCTTGATTCTAATTCTGTTTGACTCTCATTCATTTTCGGTACCTGCTTTTACACCTTAAATAATGACATTAACGAACTCAATATCTTCCATAAAGACTTAAAATTCGCGCTGTATGTATAAGGAATTTTGCGTGAGCGTTAAACTTTTGTCAAAAAGCTTAGAGTCGACTTTTCATGAACTACCTTTGAAAAGAGTGTCACTGCATTGAATTAAAAGGGGTTTTCAAAACGAACAAAAAAGAAAATATTTTACTTGAATTTTCAAAAGCTTAGATATTACAAGGTTGAATTGAGAAAAAGGCTATTTAGCATAAACCGGCTACATCTAACTAACCTGAACTCAGGATAAGATATTGAGCGCTTATGCACTGGCCAGGAATTGGTTATTGTCTATTTTTTTCTCTTCCTATTTTTTTCTCTTCCTATTTTTTTCTCTTCATGGAATCAAAAAACTCAGCATTTGTTTTGCTGGCTTTTAATTTGTCGAAGATAAATTCCATCGCCGATATTTCATCCATTTCATGAACGACCTTGCGTAAAATCCACATCATTTGCAGTTCGTCCGATTTAGTCAGCAATTCTTCACGGCGGGTACCGGAACGATTAATATTAATCGCAGGGAAAATACGTTTTTCAGCAATCTTACGATCCAGATGCACTTCCATATT
>CAZDEC010000013.1:0-62255 GCA_964504295.1 uncultured Thioalkalispiraceae bacterium | reverse complement strand
GCGAGGGTGGTTACCTGGTGAATAAAGACGGCGAACGTTTTATGGAGCGTTATGCACCGCATGCAAAAGATTTAGCCAGTCGCGATGTTGTTAGTCGTTCAATCGCAACCGAAGTTCGGGAAGGCCGAGGCTGTGGCCCAAATGGCGACCATGTTATGTTGAAGCTCGACCACCTTGGCAAAGACGTTTTAGACAAACGTCTACCCGGTATTTGTGAAACAAGCCGAACCTTTTTACATATCGACCCAGTCGAAGAAGCTATTCCTGTTTTTCCAACCGCGCATTATACAATGGGCGGTATTCCCACCAACCGTTATGGGCAGGTGGTTGTGCCGGTTGATACTGGTGAAGAAGCTATTCCCGGTTTATATGCTGTGGGTGAATGTGCCTGTGTATCGGTACACGGTGCCAACCGTTTAGGCGGTAACTCTTTATTAGACATTGTGGTGTTTGGTCGAGCAGCGGGTAACCATATTATTAAGTATCTTAAAGAAAATCGCTATCATCATGCAATCGATGATTCCAGTGTAGAGCAAGCCATGGCACATCTACATCGCTGGGATCAAAAGGGTGACGGTGAGTCGGTACCGCAACTTAAAGACGAGTTGCAAACCATTATGGAACAAAATTGCAGTGTCTTCCGTACTCAGAATGTACTACAGGAATGCTTGAATCAGGTGTTACAAATTGAAAGTCGGATGCAAAATGTGCGTTTAAAAGATCACAGTAAGGTTTTTAATACCGCACGTATCGAAGCAATGGAACTTGAAAACCTGGTGGATATTGCGGTTGCAACCGTTACTTGCGCGCTTAATCGTGAAGAAAGTCGTGGTGCGCATTCGCGTATTGACTTTAAGGATCGCGATGACAAAAACTGGCTTAAACATTCTTTGTATTTTAAAGAAGGACGACGGCTTGAGTACAAGCCGGTACGTTTAAAACCTATGACAGTTGAAACCTTTCCACCTAAAGAACGCGTCTATTAGGCCGATATCTATCGTTATGAAACACAATACTTTATTGAGTAGCCAGTCATGACAGCGAAAAACGCAACGTCAATGCAGTTTAAAATTTATCGTTATAATCCTGAAACGGATAAAGAGCCGTATATGCAGGATTATGTCCTGGATATTACCCCGGACATGATGTTGCGTGATGCATTAATAAAGTTAAAAGCCGAAGATGAAACATTATCCTTTCGTCATTCCTGTGGTGAAGGGGTTTGTGGCTCCGATGGCATGAGCATTAACGGTAAAAATGGTTTGGCTTGTTTAACTCGTGTTGTCGAACTCAAACAGCCAATAGAAATTCGACCCTTACCGGGTATGCCGGTTATCCGTGATTTAATTATCGATATGGGGCAATTTTTTCATCACTATCGTTCTATAAAACCTTATTTAACGGTACACGATCCTGTTCCTGAAATAGAGTTTAGCCAAACACCCGAGCAACGCGAAAAACTCGATGGCCTGTATGAGTGTATTCTATGCGCCTGTTGCTCAACATCCTGCCCATCGTTCTGGTGGAACCCTGATAAATTCCGTGGTCCTGCGGCGCTGTTGCAGGCGTACCGTTTTTTAGCGGATAATCGAGATCAGAATACCGCGCAACGTCTAGCCGAGTTAGAAGGGCCGTATAAATTATTTAGATGCCATTCCATTATGAATTGTGTAAATGTTTGTCCAAAGAATTTAAATCCGACAAAGGCGATAAATGGTATAAAAGAGATGATGCTGAAAGACATGTTCTAACTGGAAGGTGAATAGCGAGTAGTCAGATTACGGTGTTGGAAACGAAACGTGAAATGCTCATTTACTATTCGTAAACTCCGTTTTCCCGTTTCGTTTGCGTCTTGTACTCTGATTTCTCACTATCCGCTCAGGTTTTTGGGGATGCCAAAGATAATTAAAACCGTCATTCCCGCGCAGGCGGGAATCCATTGATTTAGATACCTTATTTTCAAATATGAATACTATAGAAACACAAACAAAAAACACTGAACTATCCCGCCTGCGCTGGCAATGCCGTCGTGGTATGCTTGAACTCGATTTATTTTTACAAGGCTTTATGGATAAAGAATATAATAATCTAACCCAAGAGCAACAACAAACTTTTGAACGCTTGCTTGAAACTCCCGATCAAATGTTGCTTGATTACTTAATGGGGCGGGTTATTCCATACGATAAGGAAATCGCGGATGTCGCAAAACAAATTCGCCTCACTGCCGGTCCTGCAACTTAAACGTTCCAGAATTTTACTGTTTCTAATTTTCACTCTGCATTTAATTGCCTTAGCAAGCATTATGTATTCTGTTTATTTTCATGTCGGTATCAATATTAGTATTGGCGTGTTGATTGGTTTGAGCTTTTATTATTATCTCCTCTACTATAAAAAATTAACTACTTTAAACTTAATCAAATATCGTCAAGATGGGTTGTGGATACTTGGTTACAAATCAAAGCCACTATTAGTTTCAATCGAGCCACAATATTTTCTAACAGAATGGCTTATTGTTTTGCGTTTTAAAATCGGCCAGACAAGAATAAAGAATATTCCAATTTTCATTGATATGTTATCTCCTCAAGATTTCAGGCTGTTGCGTGTTGTGTTGCCTTATATTCAGAAAATGAAAAAGCCTGGCGATAGATTGGTTAATTAATCTATGCTGTGTATTAGAAAAAATGCCTAAGTTATGTGAGCGTGGTGAGGAACTAAAGCTCTTTTTATAACTTGTACTTCTATTTTGATAAGCTAAACTTTGCCCATAACTTCTTGCATTATCCATATAAAAAATAGCTGTAATTAATTTAGAACTACGTGTCGATTTCAGCGAGGAAATTGCTATGCCAAGGATTGTATTACCGGGTGATGAACCAGATTTTGAATCAGTTTCGCTATCACGTCGAAGATTTGTTAAAGGGGTTGCCGTGGGCGGCGCTTTAATGGGGCTGGGGCTTAATACTTTTGCATCAACAAATAACTTATCCGCTCAAATATTATCGGGCCCAGATGTATTAAAAGGGACAAATTTTAATCTTAGGTATGACTACACGAAAGTGAATTTTACTGGTCAGGAGCGAATGGCGACGGCGATTAATGGTGGCGTACCGGGGCCTGTTTTAAGATGGAAAGAAGGTGATACCTTAACGCTTAATGTAAAAAATAATCTGGCGGATGATACATCGATTCACTGGCACGGTATTATTTTACCCAGTAGCCAGGATGGTGTACCGAATATTGCTGATGGCTTTAAGGGCATTAAACCAGGTGAAAGTTTTAGATATCAATTTAAAGTTCAACAAAATGGAACCTACTGGTACCATAGCCATTCCGGTTTTCAGGAACAAACTGGCGCTTACGGTGCTATTGTTATTGAACCTAAAGAAGCTTATCCCTATGCCTTCGATCGCGAATACGTTGTGCAGTTATCCGACTGGAGTGATGAAGACCCAAACGATATTTACTATAAGTTAAAAAAACTCAGTGATTATTATAATTTTCGCGAACGTACTGTTGGCGATGCTTTCGACGAAGTAAGGGAAGTCGGTTGGGAAAAGTTCTGGCAGAAGCGTGGCATGTGGAATCGGATGCGAATGTCTGACCGGGATATTTCGGATGTGACAGGTTATACCTATACCTTCTTAATGAATGGGCAAACACCGGCAGCAGGCTGGACAGGCTTATTTAAAAAAGGTGAAAAAGTTTTGTTGCGTTTTATCAATGCTGCTGCGATGACCTTTTTTGATGTCCGTATACCGGGTTTAAAAATGACTGTGGTTGCTGCGGATGGTCAGTATATCCAACCGGTAACGGTTGATGAATTTCGTATCGGCGTTGCGGAAACCTATGATGTTATTGTTGAGCCAAGCAGTGAGCAGGCTTATAGTATTTTTTCACAGGCGATTGACCGCACTGGTTATGCGCGTGGCACATTAACGCCCGATCTTTCGATGACCAGTGAGGTTCCGGTTTTAGATGCAGCACCCTTATTGTCGCATCGTGATATGGGTATGAAAATGAGTGGCATGACTGGCCACTCTGGTATGAAAGGAATGAAAAGCAGTGGCGGCGGCAGCATGTCGAGTTCGGGCATGCAGGGTATGGATCACTCCAAACTGAAAGGGATGAATAATTCGGCTCATTCTAAAATGCAAAAACCTGCAATAGGTTCAGGTAAAGCTGGCTTTGGTACCAGTCAAAAAGTTGTACATGTTGCATCAGAATTTGGTCCTCATGTTGATATGCGAGCCGAGTCGCCACAATATCTGCTTGATGATCCGGGGATTGGCTTGCGTAATAGTTCGCGGCGTATTTTAACCTATGCGGATCTCCGTAACTTAAATAAAGCACATGACCTTCGTGAGCCAGGGCGGGAAATAAACCTGCATCTAACCGGTAATATGAATCGTTATATGTGGTCGATCAATGGCATTAAGTTTGCTGATGCTGAGCCTATTCTGCTTAAATTTGGTGAACGCGTTCGTATGAACCTGCTTAATGACACGATGATGAACCATCCTATTCACCTGCATGGTATGTGGAGCGATTTAGAAACCGGTGACGGTGTTTATATTCCACGCAAGCACACGGTTATTGTGCAACCAGGTGCAAAAATAAGTTTTCTTGTGACGGTTGATGCGATGGGGGGCTGGGCCTATCATTGTCATCTTCTTTATCACATGCTTGGCATGTTTCGTAAAGTCGAAGTTGTGTAAGGGAGGCCGCAAATGAAGGATAAGATAAATTATAAATTAACAACAATGTTAATACTCAGTTTTATATCAAGCTTCGTTTATGCGGGAGGTGTTGAAGAAAATCCAACTTTAACCAAGGTAATGATTAATCAATTTGAATCACGTAGTGCAGACGGTGACGATCCATTGATTTTAGAAGCGGATATGTGGATAGGTAAAGATTTAAACAAGCTCTGGTTTAAAACTGATGTTGAGCGCGTTAATAGTATAACCAACGAGTTCGAACTACAGGCACTTTATAGTCGAGCCATTGCACCTTTCTGGGATGTACAAATGGGTGTACGCAAGGACTTTAACCCCAAACCAACACGTGACTGGTTAGTGTTGGGGCTTAATGGTTTAGCACCTTACTTTTTTGAAGTTGATACCGCGATATTTATAGGTGAACAAGGACGGCTGGGTTTTCGATTAGATGCTGAGTACGAAATATTATTTACACAAAAATTAATCTTAACACCGGATGTGAGTATTAATCTTCATAGTAAAAATGATGTGCAAACCGCAACAGGCTCTGGCCTGTCGGATATACAGGTTGGTTTAAGACTGCGTTATGAATTTGTTCGAGAGTTTGCTCCCTATGTTGGTTTTAACTGGAATAAAAAATATGGACAGACAGCAAATTACGCACGTGCCGCAGGTGAAGATATTAGTGATGTTCAATTTGTGATCGGGTTACGTGCCTGGTTTTAAAATACCTGGAATGGTTTTATTTAAATGTTCATTGCTACTCTAATAAGTCTCTTAGCGAGCTTAAATACGAGGATATGGAATAGCGAGTCTTTAGTAGAGGCCCCGATTCCGTATTCGACGGTGGCTAAATATAATCTGAACTCGGGATAAGGAAATAAGTGCTAATACCCCGGCCAGCAAAGTGATAGAGTCGACAAAAGACACGCAAAACACGCCATACGTGGCTGCTCGACTGCTGCGTCCTTGCGGCAGATGGTCTTTTGTCGACACTCTATCACATTGCTGGCCTAACTTTTGTTGAATCTTAATGACTACATTGCTTATATCGAGTTCAGGTTAATATAAATTAAAACGTAAGCACCATATACCATTCTGAAATGTTATGAACTAAACAGTTACAAGCCCTGAAATATCCACATCACTGTTTATTTTATAATTAGTTGGTGTCAGAACGGTATTAATTTTTTGTTCGGAAGTTTTAGGATGGTCAAGCGTATAATGTAAGCCACGGCTTTCTTTTCTTTGAATGGCGGATTCAATAATTAAACTTGCGGTATCGGCCAGGTTTCTTAACTCGATTAAATCATTGGTGATACGGAAGTTGCCATAGTAATCTTTTATTTCCTGTTTTAATAAATTCACTCGACTTTGTGCGCGTTTGAGTCGCTTATCGGTGCGCACAATGCCAACATAATCCCACATAAAACGGCGTAGCTCGTCCCAGTTATGAGTTACCACAACTTCTTCATCGGAATCGGTAACGCGGCTTTCATCCCACTCGGGTAGTTTGTCGGGTATTTGAATATCGTGTTGCTGTTTTATATGTTCACTTGCGGCCTGTGCAAATACCAGACATTCCAGAATAGAATTACTCGCCATACGGTTAGCACCATGCAGCCCGGTAAAGGCGACTTCGCCAATAGCATATAAACCGGCAATATCGGTCTGGCCATTTTCGTTAGTCATCACGCCACCGCAAGTGTAATGTGCGGCCGGTACGACCGGAATGGGCACGTTTGCCATATCATAACCAAACTCTAAACAACGCTGATAAATAGTGGGGAAGTGTCTTTTTATAAATTCGACAGACTTATGACTAATATCCAACAAGACATTTTCTGCACCAATGCGTTTCATTTCATGGTCGATGGCGCGGGCAACAATATCACGTGGTGCAAGTTCGGCGCGCTTATCAAATTTATGCATAAAAGCACTGCCATCGGGCAGCAGTAATTTTGCACCCTCGCCACGCAATGCTTCGCTAATAAGAAAGGATTTCGCTTCTGGGTGGTATAAACAGGTGGGGTGAAACTGGTTAAATTCCATGTTGGCGATACGGCAGCCTGCACGCCAGGCCATTGCAATACCGTCGCCAGTAGCGGTGTCCGGATTGGTGGTATATAGATAAACCTTGCTTGCACCACCATTGGCTAAAATAACGAATTTTGCATGAAAAACTTTTACTTTACTGGATGTTCTATCAAGAGCGTAAGCGCCGAGGCAGCGTTTAGGCTGGGTTTTTTTATTAGTAATTAGATCGACTGCAATATGCTGCTCGAAAATCTCAATATTTTCATGTTGACGTGCCATTGCTGCGAGTGAGGTTTCAACTGCTCGTCCGGTCGCATCGGTTGCGTGGATGACACGGCGGTGACTGTGGCCACCTTCCCGGGTTAAGTGGTAGGCGTCGGTATTGGTGCCTGCTTCGGTACGGGTAAATTTAATCCCCTGATCGATTAACCAGTGAATGTTCTCTTTGCCATGTTTTACGGTTAAATCGACAATATTGGCGTTGCACAAGCCCGCCCCGGCATCGATGGTGTCTTTGACATGGGATTCAATCGAGTCATCCCGATCCAGCACCGCTGCAATCCCACCCTGTGCATATAACGTACAGCTTTCGGTTAAATTTCCTTTGGTAATCAAATGGATACGGTGAGTATCGGCAAGCCTTAATGCGGCGCTTAAGCCTGCAGCGCCGCCGCCAATAATCAAAACATCGCTGCTTAAATGCTGCTGTGATTTAGACAGTGATTTTATTAAATTCTTAATCTGCATCTTCTAATCATGGCGTTTTATTGCCAGACTGGCAATACAATGGGGCTAAATTTACTCCGTGTTTCAGGCTTACAGGCACATTAAAATGGATAGTTAGGCATGAATTGTAATAGAATGCCAAGATGTTGGTTTTTAATAAAATATAATGACTTTATCTCTAAAAATTATTCTGTTGTCTCGAACTATCTGCGCAATACCTGGTCACAATACCAGACAGCGAACACCCCTCATTATATGTTTGGCTGGAGGGGTTTTAGATGTCAGACAAAGCAGCTGATCAGCAATTGGTCGAGCGTGTACAAAAAGGTGACAAACGTGCATTTGACTTGCTGGTTATCAAATACCAGCAACGGATCATGAATGTTATTTCGCGATTTGTTAATGATTTTGCCGAGGTACAGGATTTAGCGCAGGAAACCTTCATTAAAGCCTATCGGGCGCTCCCCAATTTCCGTGGCGACAGTGCGTTTTATACCTGGCTTTATCGAATTGGTATCAATACCGCTAAAAATCATCTAGTTGCGCGCAGCCGTCGACCACCCAGTGGCGATGTGGATGCCGCCGATGCAGAATTTTATGAAGGCGAGTCGCCGTTAAAAGATCAGGCATCACCTGAAAGGATTGCTTTAACCGACGAGATTGCTGAAGTGGTCTTTAATGCAATCGAACAATTACCGGAAGATTTACGTTTGGCAATTACTTTACGAGAACTGGAAGGTTTAAGCTATGAAGAGATTGCAGATGCGATGGATTGCCCAATCGGTACTGTACGTTCGCGTATTTTTAGAGCACGGGAAGCAATTGATTTAAAACTTAAACCTTTAATCGACGAAGCCGATAGTTAATGTTATGAGTTATTTTATTATTTTTAAGCAAAACGAAACGTGAGAGAAACATTATGAGCGATTCTATAAACGATACCACAAGTGAAAAAATATCATCACTATTGGATGATGAGCAAACCCTGGATCAAGATTTAATGGAGTCACTATCGACAAATAGTGATGCCAGAGCTAAGTGGGTGCGTTACAGTCTTGTTAGTGATGTTTTAAACGACCGAGATCATCATACTGTTGAGAGTACATGGTTTAGTGAATTAAGCGCAAAACTGGAAAACGAGCCGACTATTCTGGCGCCGCGTGTCTCTCGCACCTTTAAACACAAGGTGATGAAACAAGCTGCCGGTTTTGCAGTGGCTGCGACAGTTGCCATGGTTGCGATAATCAATGTACAGCAAACCAATGTTGAGGATAATAACTCGGTAACGAATATTGCCTCGATTACTAATAATCCATCCTTTGTATCAGCCGATATTAGACCGGTTAGTTTACGCTTAAATAAAGCAACCGAATCAAAATTAAGCGGTTTTCTTGTTAATCATTATGAGCACTCTGTTTCAGGCAAAATGCTTGGTGTGATGCCTTATATGCGTATTGTTAGTGTGACGCCTGCCGAACGAATTGTGAATGAAAAATAAGTATTTAGCTTTACTATCGGGTCTATTGTTTGCGCTATCAAATTTAGCTGCCGCAGGTACGACTGAGTCAGAAAAAGTTGAACCCTGGTTGACTAAAATGCATCGGGCTGCACATATGGTGAATTACCAAGGGATTTTTGTTTATGGGCAAAAAAACAACCTGAGTTCAATGAAAATAGTTCACAGTGTTGATGCAAAGGGAGAGCGTGAGCGATTATTGTCACTTGATGGAACTGGTCGGGAAGTTATTCGCAGTAATAATTCTGTAACTTGTATATTACCTGATAGCAAATCAGTTGTAGTAGAAAAAAATAGACCAACATCTGATTTTCCGCCAGCTTTCCCGATGAAAATAAAAGAGTTATCTGAAAGTTATAGTTTCTTTTTGTCCGGACAGGAAGTGGTTGCCGGCCAAACTGCACAAAAAATTATTATTAAACCAAAAGATAAATATCGATACGGACATGCACTGTGGATTGATGTTAAATCAGGTTTATTACTCAAGACACATTTAACCAATGAACAGGGATATGCCGTTGAAAAATTCATGTTCACACAAATTGATTTCATGGACAAAGTCCCCGAGAAGTTGCTGAAGTCTTCTGTAACGGGGGATAACTTCACCTGGTATGAATCTGCTGATCCAGAGTTGAATAAAGTTGATCCACCTACAAACTGGGCAGTAAAAAATTTACCGAAAAGCTTTCGGGCTGATATGAATCGAAAACATGTTATGCCGCGTAGTGGTATTACCCTGGATCATTTAATGTATTCAGATGGTTTGTCTTCTATTTCTGTTTTTATTGAAAAACATAGTAATAAAAATGATCAGCTTATTGGTAGTTCGCAAATGGGCGCAATCAATGCTTGTGGGCGTTTATTGGAAAGTGGTGTACATGTTACGGTTGTTGGTGAAGTAACTCAGGCCGCTGTTGAGCTTGTTTGTAATTCAGTGTATTTGAAAGACTAATTATGATTGAGCAAACCGCAACAGTTTTGCGTGTTGAAGATAACAATGTATTGGTTGAGGTGCGTCGACAATCTGCATGTGGTTCATGTTCGGCGAAAGCGGGTTGCGGCAAATCATTACTTGATAATGTTTTTAAAATTGAGCCTTTACGAGTATCTATATTAAATACACTTGGAGCCAGGGAAAATGACGATGTCATTATAGGTTTAAATGAAGCGATTTTTATACAAGCTTCTTTTTATTTATATATTTTCCCTTTGTTAAGTATGCTTTTTTTTTCTATTATTGCGAACGCATGGCTTGCTGATAGTAATAGCGCAACAGAGTTATTTGTTATTCTGGCTGGTATTGCAGGTTTGTATTTTGGTGGTTTTTTATCTCGTGTCACATTAAAACGTAAACAAGTTAGTCAAAATAAATTTTTTGAACCGATTTTAATTAAGGTAGTCCCAAAAAGTATACCGGTTAATCTTATTAATAATATTTAGGAGCTTTGCTTTGTATAAACTAGTTACAATGAAAATCAGTGTTATTTTATCTTTATTTATATTTTTATCGACAAGCTATGCTATTGAGCTCCCTGATTTTACCGAGTTGGCAAAAAATAATAGCCCAGCTGTCGTTAATATTAGTACCAAACAAAAAATAAAACCCCGTAAAAACTTACCGCATGGTTTAAATATTCCGAACCTGCCTGAAGGTTCACCATGGAATGATTTGTTTAAAAAGTTTTTCGATGAAAGAGGCGCGGCTCCAGAAGGTCGAAGTGCTCAGTCATTGGGTTCAGGTTTTATTATCGATACCCATGGCTACATTGTTACTAACCATCATGTTATTAAAGGTGCTGATGAAATTATTGTACGTTTATCAGACCGACGCGAGTTAGTCGCTAAGTTAATTGGCAGTGACGAGCGTTCTGATATCGCTTTGTTAAAAATTGATGCCGATTCACTACCTGTTGTTAAAATTGGTAATTCAGAAAATTTAAAAGTAGGTGAATGGGCTATGGCAATTGGCTCGCCTTTTGGTTTTGATCATTCAGTTTCAGTCGGTGTGGTGAGTGCTATTGGCCGCAATAATTTACCGAACAGTAATTACGTACCGTTTATTCAAACAGATGTTGCTATTAATCCGGGTAATTCTGGTGGGCCACTGTTTAATTTAAAGGGCGAAGTTATTGGCATAAACTCGCAAATATATACTCGTACAGGCGGCTTTATGGGGCTGTCATTTTCTATCCCCATTAATGTTGCGATGAATGTTGTAAAACAAATTAAAAGAGATGGTCATGTTACGCGTGGTTGGCTGGGTGTTTTAATTCAGGAAGTTAATCGTGAGCTGGCTGAATCGTTTGGTATGGATACACCACGTGGTGCGGCCGTGTTGCAGGTTATTGATGATAGCCCGGCCGATAAGGCAGGATTTAAAGTGGGTGATGTTATTGTTAAATTTGCTGATAAGGAAATTTACCGTTCTTCCGATTTACCTTTAGCTGTTGGCACAACCGATATAGGTAAAACGATTAAGGTGAAAATAATTCGTGAAGGTAGTGATAAATCTTTACGTGTTAAAATTGCTGAATTACCCGACCAAGATGAGTTAGCCGATTCAGGAAGAACAATCAAGAAAGATAAAACCAACAAACTTGGAATAACCGTTATCGATATAACACGCGCGCAGCGTGAACAATTTGGCATGGATAAACGTGGTGTACTGGTTAAACGTGTTGCAGAAGGACCGGCGCGTGACGCGGGTTTAAGAGTGGGTGATATTTTACTTAAACTTAATTATAAAGATATTAACTCGGTTAAGACCTTCAATGCAGTTCTTAAAAAACTACCGGGTAATAAATCAGTACCGGTATTAATTCAGCGTAAAAAATCGCCGATCTTTTTAGCTATTAAAATTCCCAGGTAATTAGCAGGTTAAATTCATCACTTGTGAATTCTACTGAACTTATTATTTACTCCCGAGCCGGGTGTCACTTGTGTGACGCCCTGTTAGAGGAACTCGCTGTTTTTTGCGCGGAGAATCCTTTCTCTTACCAAAGCATTGATATTACAGCGGATGAGCGGCTCGAAAAGCTCTATGGCACCAAGGTGCCTGTGGTCACATTTAATAATAATATACTCTGTGAGTATTTCCTTGATACAGATGCTATTGAAGCTTATTTCGGTAGAGGTGGAAATTAGGTACAATAGCGGGCTTAAATAGTTCGTTGAATACCCTAAAAGGGCGTTTGGCTCAACGAAATTGCATTATTAAAAGCGCGGATACGCGCTTTTTTATTATATATCAAGGTGTTATAGCTTGTCTGACTTGTCTCATATACGAAATTTTTCAATTATTGCTCATATCGATCACGGAAAATCGACCATTGCCGACCGTTTTATTCAGGTCTGTGGTGGCTTAAGTGAACGGGACATGCAAGCACAGGTTCTTGATTCAATGGATCTTGAAAAAGAGCGCGGCATTACTATTAAAGCGCAAAGCGTTACCCTGGATTATCATGCAAATGATGGTAAAACCTACAAGTTAAACTTTATCGATACGCCCGGTCATGTTGATTTTAGCTACGAAGTTTCCCGTTCACTCGCGGCTTGTGAAGGGGCTTTGCTAGTGGTGGATGCATCACAAGGTGTCGAAGCCCAGAGTGTTGCTAACTGTTACACAGCGATTGAGCAGGGGCTGGAAGTTCTACCTGTGCTGAATAAAATTGATTTGCCCGCAGCTGAGCCAGACAGGGTGAGTCAGGAAATTGAAGATATTATTGGTATTGAAGCCATTGATGCGCTGCATGTAAGCGCAAAGTCCGGCATTGGTATTGATGCCTTGCTCGAAATGTTGGTCGATAAAATTCCAGCACCAAAGGGCGATGTTGATGCACCGCTACAGGCGCTTATTATCGATTCCTGGTTCGACAGCTATGTTGGCGTAATTTCACTTGTTCGGATAATGCAGGGTTCTTTAAAAGCCAAGCAGAAAATAAAAATGATGGCTGCCGGGCGCAGTTATCAGGTTGATCAGGTAGGTGTTTTTACCCCTAAGCGCACCCAACAGGATATATTAAGTGCGGGTGAAGTGGGTTACATTATTGCTGGTATCAAAGAAATCGATGGTGCGCCTGTTGGCGATACCATTACCACGCTTGATAAACCGGCCACCGATGCACTGGCGGGCTTTAAAGCGGTTCAACCACAGGTTTTTGCTGGTCTTTTCCCGGTTGAAGGCGACGATTATGAAGCCTTGCGTGAGGCGTTAGCCAAATTACGCTTAAATGACGCGGCACTTTTTTATGAGCCGGAAACTTCTCAGGCACTGGGTTTCGGCTTTCGTTGCGGCTTTTTGGGTATGCTGCATATGGAAATTATTCAGGAGCGACTGGAACGCGAGTACGATTTAAATCTGATTACCACTGCGCCAACCGTCGTCTTTGAAGTTAAAACTAATAAAGGTGAGACGGTCACTATCGACAATCCAGCCGATTTGCCAGAACAGATGCATATAGCTGAAATTTGCGAGCCAATTGTTACGGCCACCATATTAGTCCCCCAGGATTATGTTGGTAATGTGATAACCTTATGCATTGAAAAGCGCGGTGTGCAAAAAGACATGCAATATTTAGGCAATCAGGTGAGTATCATCTTTGAATTGCCTTTAAATGAAATTGTGCTCGACTTTTTTGACCGATTAAAGTCCGTAAGTCGGGGCTATGCTTCCCTCGATTATGAATTTACTCGTTTTCAGACCGCAAATTTGGTTAAATTGGATGTTTTAATTAACTCTGAAAAAGTAGATGCTTTATCAGTTATTGTGCACAAGGATAACTCTGTTGGTTATGGTCGAAAATTAACAGAAAAAATGAAGGAAATTATTCCGCGCCAAATGTTTGATGTGGCGATACAGGCTGCTATTGGCGTAAAAGTATTAGCTCGCACAAATGTGAAAGCATTGCGAAAAAATGTCACCGCAAAGTGTTATGGTGGTGATATTTCACGAAAACGTAAATTATTAGAAAAACAAAAAGAAGGTAAAAAACGCATGAAGTCAGTCGGTCGAGTCGAATTGCCACAAGATGCGTTTTTAGCCGTACTACATGTAGGTAAGGATAAATGACAATAGATTTTTCACTTGTATTAGCACTTGGTGCGCTTATTACCGGTATTATCTGGTTACTGGATTTTTTATTTTTTGCTAGAAGTCGTAATGATGATATTGAATTAATAGAAGAGGGTGGGCGTGAACGCGATGTAGCCACTAAAGAAGACAGCGAACCTTTTTTAGTTGAATACTCAAAATTTTTATTCCCGGTATTTTTCATAGTTCTAATTTTAAGAGGTTTTGTTGTTGAACCGTTTAAAATTCCATCGGGTTCAATGATTCCCACACTTGAAATTGGCGACTTTATATTAGTCAGCAAGTTTAGCTATGGTTTACGTGTACCGGTAATCAATAAAAAAATTCTTGATTTAGGTAACCCTGAACGTGGCGATGTGGTTGTATTTAGGTTCCCGGACAATCCTCAGATTGATTACATAAAACGTGTCGTAGGTTTACCAGGCGACACCGTTGCTTATCACGATAAACAGCTATACTTAAACGGCGACTTAATTGAAAATACCGAGCTATCGCGTTCTACCTTTGGCTTTACAGAATATACGCGCTATCAGGAAAATCTCGCAGGTTACCAGCATGAAATGCAACTGAGTTCTAACCCGCCACATTTCGATTTAGTTACGACGGTTCCGCAAGGCCATTATTTTGTAATGGGTGATAACCGAGATAACAGTAACGATAGTCGCGTTTGGGGGTTTGTACCCGATGCAAATTTAAAAGGTAGAGCCTTTGCTATCTGGATGAATTTCCAGGGCTGGAGTCGCATGCCAAAGTGGTCTCGCATTAGTATGATCAAGTAGTATTATGGAGAAAGCCATGCAGTCAATATCAAAGCAACGTGGGTTAACCGCCATAAGTTGGTTTTTTATCCTCGCTATTATTGTTATGCTCGCCGTATTTATTATTCGTTTAATCCCAATTTATCTGGATGGCTACGCAATTGGTCAATCACTAACATATATGGAAACGCAAAAAGAATTAAAAACAAAATCGATTAGAATGATCAAGTCATCATTAATGTCAAAGTTAAAAATTAACTCGGTTTACGGTGTTACCAACGAAGATATTTATGTGACTAAAAAACGCAATACGGTAATCATCGAAGTTGACTATGAAGTACGAAAAAAAGTAATCGGTAACCTGGATTTTGTTGTTTCGTTTAATAAAGAAGTAACCATTCAATAATATTTTATGCAAAATAGTGATAAATTTTCTAAAATTATTCGATATACCTTTACTGATAATGCCTATTTAGAATCTGCATTAACCCATAGAAGTGCTGCAACAAATAATAATGAGCGCCTGGAGTTTTTAGGCGATTCTGTTTTAAGTCTGGTCATTTCAACAAAACTCTATTCACAATTTCCTGCCAGTGATGAAGGTATACTCAGTCGACTACGTGCTAGCCTGGTGAAGGGCGATACGCTGTCTGAATTAGCAAAAGAAATTAATTTGGGTGACTATCTACAACTGGGTAGCGGTGAATTAAAAAGTGGCGGTTACCGCCGTGCATCAATACTGGCGGATGCTTTCGAAGCGGTTATTGGTGCTATTTACCTGGATGGTGGTATTAAAGCGGCCGAAGATTTTATCTTAGGTCAATTCGCAACACGCTTGCAACAAATCAATCCAGACGCTATTAATAAAGATCCTAAAACGCAATTGCAGGAATACTTACAGGCGCGCAGTTTACCTTTACCTGTTTATACGGTGGTTTCAATTGAAGGTAAATCACATGATCAAATCTTCACCATTGATGGTCAGGTTGATGTTATCAACCATATTATTCAAGCAAAAGGTAGAAGTCGGCGTTATGCCGAACAACAAGTTGCACAAATTATTCTGGATAAGTTAAAACATGACAATTAAAAAAGATTTTCGCTGTGGTTATGTTGCCATTATTGGGCGTCCAAATGTAGGTAAGTCAACCTTACTCAATTATATTTTGGGGCAAAAGCTATGTATTACATCACGTAAACCACAAACAACACGTCATCAAATACTCGGTATAAAAACAAGTGAATCTGCTCAAGCCATCTATGTCGACACTCCCGGTGTGCATAAAGACAGCACTAACGCAATGAACCGTTATATGAATCGTGCAGCGCACAGTATTATTGATGACGTTAATGTTGTTTTGTTTCTGGTCGAAGCGGGCGTCTGGACAGAAAAAGATGAATGGGTTTTAGATAAAATTAAAAACTCAGCGAAGCCTATTATACTAGTCATAAATAAAGTCGATCAGTTAAAAGATAAAAGTGCACTTTTACCTTACATGCAAAAAATAACTCAATTGTATACCTTTAAAGCTATTCTCCCTGTGTCGGCTTTAAAAGGAAAATATATTCAGGAGTTGGAAGGCGAAGTGGAGGCTTTACTGGATATTGCTGAACCATTTTACCCGGAAGATCAATTTACTGATCGCAGTATGAAATTTATTGCATCGGAGATTATACGAGAAAAATTAATGCGTCAACTTGGACAGGAGTTGCCTTACGATTTAACCGTGATGATAGAAAAATTCGAAGAGCTTGATGGTCAAATTGATATTAATGCAGTTATTCTTGTAGAACGTAAAAATCAAAAACGTATTATCATTGGCCATGAAGGTGACCGACTTAAAAAAGTAGGCTCGCAGGCAAGAATCGATATGGAAACCATGTTCGATTCTAAGGTGTTTTTAGAAATATGGGTAAAAGTTAAACAAGGCTGGGCTGACGATGAACAAATGTTAAAGTCACTTGGTTATACGGATGAATATTAATTCGACTCCAGCCAGCCATTCTAGCTCAAACTCCTCTATTTCCAGTTATTCAGAATCGAGCTATAAAAGAATTCATTCACAACCTGCTTATATATTACACTCTTCAGCCTATCAAAATACTAGTTTACTTGTAGATGCCTTTACTGCAAATTATGGTCGTATCCGCTTTGTTGCTAAAGGTGCAAAACGTTTTAAATCAGCTTTTGCGGGTAAGTTACAAGTGTTTACGCCGTTGCATATTTCCTGGAGTGGGCGAGGTGACCTTTATACACTAACCGAAGCCGACTTTGCGGGTTTTAAACAATGTAGTTTTGCTGCTAGTGTATTACGAGGAACAACATTATTAAGCGCCTATTATATTAACGAACTCGTACTACGTTTTTTAACACTGGAAGACCCTCATACCGAACTTTTTTATTATTACGTGGATACGTTAACTAAATTACAAACAAAGCAAGGCATTGAATCGGTGTTACGTTCATTTGAAAAGAACTTATTAAATGAAGTGGGTTATAGTTTGTTGTTATCGCATGATTCCGATTCAGGTGAAAACATACAAGCCGAAAAGCAATATTACTATGTCTTATCAGAAGGGCCTAAACAAGTGTATACTGATATCGCTAAAAATAACGCAGATGGTATTTATATTTCAGGCCAGTCATTACTGGAATTAGACCGCGGCTTATTTACAACGAGTGAATCACTAAAACAGGCAAAACAACTTATGCGTGTTATTATTGCGAAATATTTGGGTGATGTGCCGCTTAAAACCAGAGCACTCTTTCAATCTACAATTTTATAAAGGCTTTTAATAATGTTACTAGGCATTAATATTGACCATGTTGCAACTTTAAGACAGGCGCGCGGCACAATTTACCCAGAAACAGTTCACGCTGCAGCCGTGGCCGAACAAGCTGGGGCAGATTCTATTACCATTCACCTACGTGAAGATCGCCGTCATATTCAGGAAAGGGATGTTGAATTGCTTTCGCACACATTGCAAACACGAATGAATCTTGAAATGGCCGTGACCGATGACATGATAGCCATTGCCGAAAAATATCAACCGTCTGATTGTTGCCTGGTACCTGAAAAACGAGAAGAACTAACAACTGAAGGTGGTTTGGATGTGGCCGGACAAATAGATAAAATGCAAGATGCATGCAAGCGCTTAGCCAAAGCCAATGTGCGAACATCGTTGTTTATTGATGCCGATAAAAACCAAATCGATGCCGCTCATGCTGTTGGTGCGCCGGTAATAGAAATTCACACCGGCCATTTCGCCGATGCCAAAATCGAAGCGGTGCAACAAGCTGAATACAAAAAAATAATCGAGGCGGTTGAATATGCAAATAGCCTGGGTTTGCAAGTTAACGCTGGCCATGGTTTGCATTATCACAATGTAATAAAGATTGCGGCTATACCTAATATTATAGAATTAAACATCGGCCATTCCATTATTGCGCAATCCGTCTTCACTGGTTTAGATGCCGCAGTAAGAGAAATGAAACGTTTGATGATGTCGGTCTCTGATTCGGTTAAATCATGATCTTTGGTATAGGAACCGACATAGTTAGCATAAAGCGGATGCAGGAAAATATCGATAAGTTCGGTGATAAATTTGCTGAACGTATTTTGTCTGTAGAAGAACTTACTGAGTACCATCACTATAACGAGCCATCACGGTTACTCGCTAAACGCTTTGCCGCAAAAGAAGCTGCAAGTAAAGCCATGGGAACCGGTTTTCGCGATGGCATCAGTTTAAAACATATCTTTGTCACGCATAATGATTTAGGCAAGCCTATTCTTAATTTTGTCGAAGCGGCAGGGGAACTCTTAAATAGTAAGAATATAAATGAAAGTCATATTAGTATTTCCGATGAGCAGGATTATGCGGTTGCGTATGTTATTTTGGTTGAAAGTTAGATGTGCATCGAAAGAAAAATTCTTAATATTGATGTAAACTAATAATAAATTACAAGGAAATAATACTTTGAGTACGGTAGTTGAAAATAAAACTAATCACTCAAGAATGGTTGCTGCTGTCGACCTTGGCTCAAACAGCTTTCATATGATTATCGCCAGTCTTGAAGACAATGGTTCGATAAAAATAATCGATAAAATCAAGGAAATGGTGCGTCTTGGTGCGGGTCTCAATTCTAAATGCTATCTTGATGATGAAACGCAGCAACGTGCTCTGGAATGTTTAAGTCGATTTTCACAGCGGCTTCAGAATATTCATAAAAAAGATATACGAATTGCTGGAACAAATACATTACGTATTGCAAAAAACAGCAATAAGTTTATAAAAAAAGCAAAAAAAATATTAGGCCATAAAATTGATGTTATATCCGGGGTTGAAGAAGCACGTCTTGTTTATCATGGTGCTGTTTACAGCTTGGCTGAGCTTGGCAATAAGCGTCTGGTTGTTGATATTGGCGGAGGTAGTACAGAAATTATCATTGGTGAAAATAATAAACCGAGCAAGTTAGATAGTCTTGAAGTGGGTTGCGTTAGTATTACGAAAAGATTTTTTGCTGATGGTGATATTACTAAAAAAAGATTAAAAGAAGCCGATATCTTTTCTCGTCGTGAAATTGAAAGCGTCCGCTATAGTTATATAAAAACAGGCTGGGAGCAATGTGTCGGCACATCTGGGAGTATTCGATCTATTTCGAAAGTACTACTAACAACAGGTATAACTGATGGCACGATAACCTGTAAGGGGTTAAATGTTTTACTTGAAAAACTATTAGAGTTTAAATCAACTGATGCTATAGATTTAACAGGATTGAATAGTGATCGGCTGCCTGTTTTTATTGGCGGCGTTATTGTACTTAATGCTATTTTCAAATCTCTTAAGTTAAAGGAAATGATAGCCTCTGATGGGGCTTTACGTGAAGGACTTATTCTCGATATTGTCGGTCGTATAAATCATGAAGACATTAGAGAAGTAACAATTAAACATTTAGCCTCTCGCTATGCTGTGCGACAAAGTCATGCTAATAATGTTTTTTTGTCGTGCAAGTATTTGTACAGCAAGCTTATTAAAGCCTGGTGTCTCAATGATGAAAATCTTCAGTTGCTATTATTCGGAGCGGCTCAACTGCACGAAATGGGGCTTGCCATTGCACATTCTGGTTATCATAAACACAGTGCGTATCTAGCTCGCCACTCAGATATGCCTGGTTTCTCCATTCAGGAGCAACAAATACTATCGCTAATAGTTAGATACCATCGACAGAAATTCGTGTTGGATGATTTTGAATCGTATTCGCCAAAATACAAAAATAAAATATTTCACCTGATTGCTATACTACGTATTGCTGTTATTCTTAATCGCAGCATTCCTGATTATCATAAACCCGACTTTAAAATTAAAGCGACCGACAATACAATAACATTTAAATTTCCAGAATATTGGTTCGAAGATAATCCATTAACAATGGCTGATTTACAGAGTGAGGTAGGCTATCTTGCTGAGATAGATTTTAAATTAAAAATAAAACATTTAAAATCATTATAATTCAGCGGCTATATTTTCCAGCAAACTATTCTGTACTGAATATTTCTTTTGCTTTGCAGTTGTGGATGATTTTTTATAACTCGAATCTGACTGTAATAACCAGCTATCTGTATTGTCAGATAAATAGGCTAGTAAACCTTCATTGATAACACGTTGTTTAAGGTCGTGGTCGAGAATAGGAAAGCAAGCTTCAACTCGACGAAATAAATTACGCTCCATCCAGTCGGCACTGGAACAGAATACTTTTGGTTCGTTATCGTTGTAAAAATAATAAATACGGGAATGCTCAAGAAAACGTCCAACAATTGAACGCACCGTAATATTATCTGAAACACCTTTAATTCCTGGCCTGAGCCTGCATACACCACGAATAATTAAATCAATTTTAACCCCTGCTTGTGAGGCCAGATAAAGTTCCTGAATAATACTGTTGTCAACTAGCGAGTTTACTTTAGCAATGATTCGGGCTGGGTTACCTCTTTTAGCCGATTTGGTTTCATTTTGGATCATTTCAATGAGTGATTGAAACAAAGTGAAGGGTGATTGCAATATTTTCTTTAGCTTAGTTGCCTTACCCAAACCGGTTAGCTGTAAAAATAATTTGTGAACGTCTTCACTTAACGCCTTATCTTGAGTCATAAGACTATAGTCTGTATATACACGTGCATTTTTGGGGTGGTAATTTCCTGTTCCAAGATGAATGTAACGTTTAAGGTTTTTACCTTCGCGTCGAACGATTAATAACATTTTTGCATGGGTTTTATACCCAAGCACGCCATAAACAACATGTGCGCCAGCGTCCTGTAAACGAGAAGCAAGCTCTATATTCGCAGCTTCATCAAAACGGGCTCGTAATTCAACGACCACTGTCACTTCTTTGCCAGATTTTGCGGCATCAACTAATGAGTCAACCAATGGAGATGCTGATCCTGTTCGGTATAAGGTCATCTTAATGGCAAGTACCTTAGGATCTTGAGCTGCCTGGGTTAAAAAATTAATAACAGGTATAAAGGATTGATAAGGGTGGAACAAGAGAATGTCACCTTGCTGAATAACCTTGAATATATCTTCCTCGTTACGAATACGCTTTGTTAAGCTGGGTGTGAAAGGCGGATACTTTAATTCTGGTCGGTCAACATTATCAATCACTTCAAGTAAACGGTTTAAATTGACCGGTCCGTTAACCGTATATAAATCATTTGCCTGTAGTTTGAATTTCTTTAACAGAAAACGAGACATCGCGCTGGTGCAATTATCGGCTACTTCCAAACGTACGGCATCCGTTAATCGACGTGAGGACAATTCACCTTTAATGGAACCCATTAAATCATCGCTTTCTTCGGCGTCGAAAAATAAATCACTATCACGGGTCACTCTGAACTGATAACAACCTGTTACATTCATGCCTGGAAATAGCGCGCTGATATGCGTGTGGATTATCGAAGTTAAGAATACGTAGGTGTGGCCTGTTGCATATTTTTCTGGTACACGTATCAAACGGGGTAAACTTCGCGGTGCCTGCACAATAGCGATACGGCTATCACGCCCAAAAGCATCTTTTCCTTCAAGTGAAATAATAAAGTTAAGACTTTTATTAAAAACACGGGGGAAGGGGTGAGCAAGGTCAAGTCCTAAAGGACTTAAAACAGGGAGGATTTGGCTAGTAAAATGCCGTCGAATCCAACCTGCCATATTTTCATTCCATTCTGTGCGTTTTAAAAAATATATATTTTGGCTAGCAAGCTCAGGTATAAGTACGTCGTTTAAAACACGGTATTGTTCTTCTACAAGTGAATGAGTTTCATCTCGGATCGAGTCAAGAATTTGTTCTGGTGGAGTATTTTCTGATGAACTATTAGCGGATTCTAGTGCCGCTCGGTGCATTAATCCGGCAACTCTTATCTCAAAAAATTCATCCAGATTAGTACTACTAATACATAAAAAACGTAAGCGCTCCAGTAAGGGGACATTTTCATCGGAGGCCTGAGAAAGCACTCGTCGCTGAAATTGCAACAGGCTTAATTCTCTATTGATATAATATTCAGATTGTTTTAAATCTACTTCTCCCACTTGGCCTACTTTACTTTATATTCATGACACATTTATGACAAATTAAGGTTTAGAGCATAGACTGTAATTTTATCTTTTTAAGTTAATAGGTTAATTAAATAAGTTATCTTATGGATTAAATTGGTAGCTGGATAATTAAGAATACATATTCTCGATAATTTTCCCTTATTATTTTTAGAGAAGTGCGATAATTTTATCCGCATCGTTTAACAGTTGGGATATTTGTTTTTTTAGCGTATTGAATGTGCTATCGATAGCATCGCCTGGATAGGCTTTTTTTATTTCGTCTTCAAGCGCTTTGCAGGCTGATTTTAGATTAGGGACGCCACAATAAGCCGTGCCGCCATGAATTTTGTGCACGGCATTCCAAAAGGCTTCTTTATCCTGATTGGCATGAGCTTGAACAGCTACCTGCAGCGATATCGGTAGATCCTTAATTAATATTTCAAACAGTTCTTTTGCCAGTTCGGCGTTACCGCCAGCTTGTTTTAATGCCAAATCTTTGTCAAATAAACTCATTATAACCACATCATTTTTTGTTCAAATTAGTGTAAGATTATCATATAAAATTCATGCATTTCAGCATAAATCACAGGTTTAAAGACTATGTTTCCAACCATTGAATCCTTTGTCGGCAATACGCCGTTAGTACGTTTACAGCGATTAAATATGAATAACAGCAATCAAATTCTGGTTAAACTCGAAGGTAATAACCCGGCGGGCTCAGTAAAAGACAGGCCGGCTCTGAGCATGATTAAAAATGCCGAGCAGCGAGGCGATATTAAGCCTGGCGACACCTTGATTGAAGCCACCAGTGGCAATACCGGGATTGCGCTAGCGATGGTGGCGGCTATTCGCGGTTATAAAATGATACTGATTATGCCTGATAACATGAGCATTGAACGAATCGCCTCGATGAAAGCTTACGGTGCCGAAATTATTCTGGTAACTAAAGAGCAAAGCATGGAAGGCGCGCGTGATTTGGCCTTGCAAATGCAGAAAGACGGCAAGGGCATCGTGCTGGACCAGTTTGCCAACATGGATAACCCCTTAGCCCATTACGAAACCACCGGTCCTGAAATATGGCGTGATACTCAGGGCAAAATCACCCATTTTGTCAGTGCCATGGGTACAACCGGCACCATTATGGGCAATTCGCGTTATTTAAAAGAGCAGAATGCGGCTATTCAGATTGTTGGGGTTCAGCCCGAAGAAGGTTCCAGAATACCAGGTATTCGTCGCTGGCCAAAAGAGTATCTACCGACTATTTTCGAGGCGGCTCGGGTTGATATGACGATTGATATTGGCCAACAACTGGCTGAAGATACGACCCGCGACCTCGCTGCAAAAGAGGGGATTTTTTGCGGTATTTCTTCTGGTGGCGCGGTGGCGGCTGCACTGAAATTATCCCGACAGGTGAATGAAGCCGTTATTGTGACGATTATCTGTGACCGGGGGGATCGTTATCTTTCGACAGATGTGTTTTCGTTATAAATTGAGCTTAAAAAATTTAACCACGACTATGACGACCACGAAGGACACATCGAAAAGAAATCCTGTTTGTTATCTGAGCTTCAACACTTTTGTGTTAAAGCTAAATTCGAACAATGACTATTGAAAGAAATAAATTTAGAAAAAAGAATATATAATTTAAGATACAGCTATCTTGTTAACTTTTGAAATGAGCACACAAAGCAGGATATGGGGTTGGTGAGGCTAACTAAAGACCGTCTGCGCAAGGATGCGGCCGAAGAAATCTATTAGGCGAGCGGCCAAGGATGGCAAATAGCGAGTCTGTTAGTTAGCTTCACCAATTCCATATTCTGTGGCAATAGTTTTACCATAAGCGTAGACACTGCTTCGCAATTCAGAACATTAGGTTCAAGTTAACGAGACAGCAATAAATTTAAGAGTACAATTTTAATGCAACAGCGTCATTTTAAAACAAAAGATATTTATCCCGATCCGATTAAAATAGAAAGCCTTTCGCATGATGGGCGAGGGGTTACCCATATAGACGGCAAAGCTATTTTTGTCGAAGGTGCTTTACCCAATGAACTGGTTAAAATGAGTGCCTTAAAGCAAACGCGACAATATGACGATGCCATTGTGGATGAAATTATTGAGTCATCGCCGGAACGGGTTGAACCTAAGTGCGCGGCCTTTGGGGTTTGTGGTGGCTGTTCACTGCAACATCTGGCGCACGAAAAACAAATTTCCTATAAACAGCAATCATTACTCGACAACTTTTCTAAAATGGCAAAGACCACACCACAGGAAATTTTAGAGCCTATTCAAAGCCAGGCCTGGGGATATCGTTTTAAAGCACGTTTGGGTGTTAAATATGTTAAGGCAAAAAAGCGGGTGTATATTGGTTTTCGTGAAAAGCACAGTCGCTATCTTGCCAATATGGATGCCTGTGAAGTATTAGATGCACGTATTGGTAAAAATCTCGATGTGATTGCCGATGCCATTGGCAAGTTAAGCTGTTTTAATAAAATCGCACAAATTGAAGTGGCTTTTTCAGAAACAGCTTGTGCCTTGGTGTTTCGTAACCTGGTTGAATTAACCGATGAAGACAACGCTATATTAATGCAGCTGGGTAAAGAAAAAAATTATCATATTTATATGCAGCCCAAAGGGCCTAAGACTGTTTTTTTACTTTACCCGGAAAAATCAGAGTTAAGTTACAGTTTATCCGACTATGATTTAAAGCTTGTACATCTTGCGACAGACTTTACCCAGGTTAATCCTTACATTAATCCTTTAATGATTAAACAGGCACTGGATTTATTAGGCCTTAATAAAAACGATAACGTATTGGAACTGTACAGCGGCATCGGTAATTTTACCTTACCTATTGCACGTAGTGCTCAATCGGTTGTTGCTGTTGAAGGCGAAAAATCACTGGTTGAACGAGCAAATGAAAATGCCGAGCGAAATGCTATTTCAAATATCGAATATCATATTGCTAATTTAATGGAAGACACGCAGGGCTTACCCTGGCTTCGAGAAAAACAGTATAACAAAGTCTTACTCGACCCACCTCGAAGTGGTGCAAAAGAAATGATCGACACGATTGCAGCACTTAAACCAGAGCGAATTGTGTATGTGTCCTGCAACCCGGCCACGCTAGCACGTGATACCGACGCATTGGTGAACACTCATGGCTATACGTTAGTAAAAGCAGGTGTTATCGATATGTTTCCACATACTGCTCATGTTGAGTCAATGGCGTTATTTACACGCTAACTACTAAAAAAGATAATCGAGTATGGCAACTGAAATCGAAAGAAAATTTTTACTCAAAAACAATATCTGGCGTGAGCACGTTGTTTCCAGTACGTCATTCAAGCAAGGTTATTTAAATGAAACAGAAAATAAAGATAGTATAAAATCATCAGTCAGAATACGCATTGAAGGTGAGCAAGCTAACATAAATATTAAAAGCATGACGCTGTCCATTACTCGACAGGAATATGAGTACAGTATTCCTCTCGCCGATGCAGAAAAAATATTAAAAGAACTGTGTATCCGACCGCTAATTGAAAAAACACGACATATTGTTCAACATCAGGGGCATAAATGGGAAATAGATGTGTTTGAAGGTGACAACAAAGGCTTGATTGTGGCAGAAATTGAATTAAAAAATGAAACCGAAGAGTTTGAGATGCCGGTGTGGCTTGGCAAAGAAGTATCCGAGCAAGAGAAGTATTATAATGTTTGTTTAGTTAAAAACCCGTATTGCTTATGGGATAAATCATAGAGAATAGAGACGCCATCTTGAATATTATCGTTAACGCCAAAAAACAATTATTACAACTGTACATTGATAACAATGTAGAAAGTGAATATCGCATTGCAACTGCAAAAAATGGTTTGGGCGAGAAATTTGCAAGTGAATGTACGCCGCGCGGTAAACACATCATTCGCGCTAAAATAGGGAGTGGAGCAATAGAGAACAGTGTATTTGTTGGCAGGCGAGCCACAGGTGAGGTTTTTAGCGAATCATTACGAAAGGAATACCCCGAGCGTGACTGGATTTTAACGAGAATACTCTGGTTAAGCGGCTTGGAGCCAGGAGTTAATCGATTAGGTGATGTTGATACAATGCGTCGTTATATCTATATACATGGTTGCCCGGATAGTGATGTGATGGGCGAGCCTTCATCACATGGTTGCATTAAAATGCACAACAGCGATATTATTGAAATTTTTGACCTTGTTGGCATTGGTTCGTCCGTCATAATAGAAGCATAAAAATTGACTTTATATATGTATATTAAAGAAGATATAAAATGACAAAACTTGGCCCAGTGATGATTGATATTGATGGCATAGAACTCACTCCTGACGATCGCACGCTTCTTAAAAATCCACTAACAGGTGGTGTTATTCTTTTTACCCGCAATTTTGAATCGCCCGCGCAAGTGAGCCATCTTATTAACGAAATTAAAAGTCTGCGTGAGCCGTCATTATTAATTGCAATTGATCATGAAGGTGGGCGGGTGCAACGATTTAAAGAACCGTTTACGCATATTCCCGCGCTTAACATATTAGGCCAGCGTTATGATGTTGAGCCAGAAACTGCATTACAGCATGCAAGAACATTCGGTTGGTTAACTGCAATTGAACTACTAACATTTAATATTGATTTTAGTTTTACGCCGGTTCTAGATGTTGATTATGGTATTAGTAATGTGATTGGTAACCGCGCGTTTCATCAACAACCTGGAATTATTGCTAAACTGGCTGCGGCCTATATCGATGGCTTGCATGATGCCGGTATGGCATCAACAGGCAAACATTTTCCGGGGCATGGGGGGGTGAGTGCTGATTCGCACACAGATATCCCGGTTGATAAACGACCATTAAATATTCTGCTTGAAAATGATATTGTTCCTTTTGAACAACTTATTCCACAGCACCTCGATGCGATTATGCCGGCGCATGTCATCTACGAGGCTATTACAAAAGAACCTGCTGGCTTCTCATCGTTTTGGTTAAAAGAAATATTGCGTGAAAAGCTGAAATTTGAAGGTGTGATTTTTAGTGATGATCTTGATATGAAGGGTGCCAGCAGTATTAGTGACAGTTATACTGTTCGAGCTGAAACAGCCCTGAATGCAGGCTGTGATATGGTGCTTGTTTGCAATAATCGTAAAGCTGCGATTGAAGTATTAGAGAATCTTGATTTTACTATTAGTGAGCAGTCATATCATCGATTGTTGAAAATGCGTGGTAGAACGATATTGAATACTGAATATACTGTCAGTGAACAATGGGATAAACTGGTAGAAACAGATGCCTGGCAACAGGCAGTTAAAATTATTTCTGAATATATGTGATATATAGAGTAGAGAGTATTAAATGGAAATTTTAGATAAAATAAATAATTATATAGCACAAGATGAATTGTGGATGTTGCATGTTTTTTTAATCGTTTTTATATCTTTAGTCGTCGATTTTTTTCAAAAAAGAATTTTAACACGGCTACAGAAAAAACTGGAATGCACAAAAACGGCCTGGGATGACGCGCTGATTCATTCCATTCGTAAACCATTATCTTTGTTGATCTGGATGTTTGGTTTAAGTTTTTCTCTTGATGTTATAAATATTGAGTTCACCTCAGCTATTCGTGAACTTGCCATTATTATTTCCGTTGCCTGGTGTGCGGTCAGGTTTATCCGCTTTGTTGAAAAAAACATTGTTCATCAGCAGAAAATAAAAGGTAAACCAATCGACCGTTCAACCGCAGATGCTATTAGTCAATTACTGCGGGTTTCAGTTATTCTTACCTCCTTCCTTGTTGGTCTGCAAACCATGGGTTTTAATATCTCGGCTATTCTTGCGTTTGGTGGTATTGGTGGTATTGCTATAGGTTTTGCGGCAAAAGATTTACTCTCCAATTTTTTTGGTGGCTTGATGATATATCTGGATCGTCCTTTTGCTATTGGTGACTGGATTCGTTCACCCGACAAAGAAATTGAAGGTACGGTTGAAAAAATCGGCTGGCGCTTAACAATTATCAGAACATTTGATAAACGTCCTTTATATATACCCAATTCTATTTTCGCGAGTATTGCTGTCGAAAATCCATCTCGTATGACCAATAGAAGAATTTATGAAACGATTGGGGTACGCTATGATGATGCGAGTGTGTTACCCTTAATAGTCAATGATGTGAGAGAAATGTTGTTAACACATGATGAGATTGATACGCAACAAACACTCATGGTTAATTTCAATAAATTTTCCGAATCGTCACTGGACTTTTTTATTTACACTTTTACGAAAACAACTGATTGGCAGCATTACCATCATGTTAAACAGGATGTATTATTTAAAGTTAATGAAATAGTCGCTAAACATAATGCAGAAATGGCCTTTCCAACTTCAACGATACATTTGCAAAATGGCATACCGGCCTTTGAAGGATAAACCATGATACCTGTTGATGATATCAATAAAGTATTCAACGAAGCTGACTGTTTATATACATCTGCTCAGGTGCAGCAAGCAATAGAAAAGATGGCTGCAGACATCACCTCGGACTTAAAAGTAATGAACCCTGTTTTTCTTGCAATTGTGTCAGGAGCAATGATTCCAATTGGACATTTATTAACGAAGCTAGATTTTCCGTTGGAGCTAGATTATATCCATGCAACACGTTATGACGGCGACATTCGAGGAACTGAACTAAAATGGTTAGTTGAGCCGCGCTGTTCATTAATGGGGAGAACCGTGGTTATTGTTGACGATATTCTTGATGAAGGCTACACCCTCGAAGCCATTATTAAATATTGTCATTCGAAAGGGGCTGCTGTTGTTAAGTCAGCTGTTTTAGTTGAAAAAGATCATCAGCGCGGGGTAAGCGTTAATGTTGATTATGTTGGTATAAAAGTACCTGATCGTTATGTGTTTGGTTACGGAATGGATTATAAAGGGTATTTAAGAAACGCAAATGGTATTTATGCTGTGAAGGATTTATAAACGGCAAGGATTATATGATGTCAAAATTAGCAATTATTGGTGGTACAGGTTTAACATCAATTAAAGATTTAAAAATAACTAACAAAGAAGTAGCACAGAGTCCATTCGGATCGCCTTCCGGTATTTTACAAATGGGTGAATTATTTGGTCATGAAGTTCTTTTTTTACCTCGACATGGCCCTTCACATACAATACCGCCACATAAAATAAACTATCGAGCTAATTTATGGGTGTTAAAACAAGCGGGTGTTGATACGATTATTGCTGTTAATGCAGTGGGTGGTATTCATTCAAGCTATAAAGCAGGGCAATTAGTTATTCCTGACCAAATTATAGATTACACCACTTCGCGAACAAATACTTTTTTTGAAGAAGGCTTAAAAGAAGTTGTACATATTGATTTCACCCAGCCTTATTGTGAATCACTAAGAAGTAAAATAATTACAAGTTGTGAATCCCTATCCATCAATAGTGTAAACAGCGGAACCTATGCTGCCACGGAAGGGCCTCGTTTAGAAACAGCACAGGAAGTGAATCGCCTTGAACGCGATGGTAATGATATTATTGGCATGACCGGTATGCCCGAAGCAGCACTCGCTCGTGAGCTGGATATTTGTTATGCCTGTATTGCGGTTGTGGCTAATCAGGCAGCAGGACGTTCTGAAGAAGAAATTACAATGGAAATGATAACTAAAAATTTAAATACGGGAATAGAGACTGTTCGTCAGGTATTGGCAAATGTTATCCCCTCTATTTAAAAATAATATTTTTTATTGTTGCGGAGCCGGCACTTTAACAGGTGTAATGTAAACTAGTAAGCCTAAGCGTGGGTTATCTAGATAGTGTAATTCTTTACTGCGCATTTTACGTGTTTGTTTCAATTGATAAACTTGAGGTTTGATTTCTACAAAAGAAGGATCGGGTGTGCCCAGTACATCATCCTGATCCTTTTGCACAATATGGCGTGTGTATTGTATATCGGTTTGAATATGTAAATAGCGCGACAAGCTTATTTTAACGACTCCCTTAAGAACGTTTTGTCTGGGCATACGTTGGTCAATGATTTTATTGTACTCAAGAACCTCGGCATCAAGCATTTCATCTGGTTTAGGTACATAATCAAGGCGGGCTACTTCTCGTTCAATCTTGACGCTAATAGCATTATCTCTTTTCATTCCCGGTTGACGCCATGAACGATGGTATAAAATACGATAATCTTTATGTTCGTCTAATGCTTTTGCTTCATCCTGTAATTGGTAGGTTGATGCCTTTATGGGTTTAAAGGTAAAACGTGGATTGTAGTTGGCTGGAATAGGGCCAGGAAAGGGCGAGCCGATAAATAAAGAGTTTTCAGGCACTTCAAATTCAAGGCTAGTCTGCCAGGTTTCGGTATTATTGGGGTTTTGTTTTAGATTTTCAAAAAGTAATATTTCAACATCATAGTATTTGACTTCTTCCTGATATATGGCTGCATTCGAATTTGTTAACAGGCTAAATATAAATGTGAAGCTGAGGATAAAATAACGCATAATACTGTATAAGTCCTGAAATTGAGAAACGAGTATTCAACTAAAAGCAATTTATTTCTGTTAAGGCTATCAAACTATAGCGATTAACAAATTTGTGAGTTAAAAATATGCCGGTCAAAGACGTTCTAAAAATGGGTCATCCTATTCTACAACAAGTTGCCGAGCCCGTCATAGCGTTTAATTCGCCGGAATTAGACCTTATTATTCAAGATATGTACGATACTATGGTGGCTTTGGATGGAGCCGGTTTAGCCGCAACTCAGATTGGAATTTTACAACGTATTGTTATTTTTTGGGTCGAAGATAATCCACGTTATCCCGATATCGAGCCCGTACCGAATACCGTTTTGATTAACCCACAAATCACTTTCCTGGATGATAATATTGAGCATGGCTGGGAGGGTTGCTTGAGTGTTCCGGATTTACGTGGACTGGTGCCCAGAAATACAAAAATCAGCTATTCAGGCTATGACCCATTTGGAAATGTTATTGAACGAGTCGCTGATGATTTTCATGCCCGTGTGGTACAGCATGAAGTGGATCATCTAGACGGTATTCTGTATCCACAACGAATGACTGATATGACTCAATTTGGCTTTGAGCAGGAACTCTTTCCTGCTGACTCTTAATTAACCTCAGCTGCGCATAAGAAATTATGTGCTTATTCACCGGCCAGGAAGCAGGGGGCATTCACTAAAGACACGCAAAAACTGCCATCCCTGGCCGCTCGCTGCCGCGTCCATGCGGCAGACGGTCTTTAGTGAATGCCCCCTGCTTCCTGGCCTCGCCTTTGTGGAATTTAAGTACTATTTTACTTATGTGCAGCTGAGATTAATTAAGTACGGCGACACGGCGGAAAGAATAAAACAATGTATTATCGTGCTATCTCTTGACGCGACAATTCTTTATTTGGAGAGGTAGTGGTATAAGTCATCTAAAAATTTAAAGCGTTTTTCTACATCTTCTAAATCTTTTGTTATGCGTAATTTGTCGTTGCCGTCGATTTTATAAATTTTAGATTCAGTTTGAATAAGCTGGATAATTTTCATTGGGTCAACATTGGGTTTTTCATTAAAGAGTATCCTGCCACCATTGTCGTTGATATCAATGCGTTTAACATCAAGCTTTGTATATTTTAGTTTAAGCGCAGTAATAGCAAACAAGTTTTTAATGGGTTGCACTAACAAACCAAAGCGGTCGATCATTTCAATTTGTAATTCTTTGAGTTCATCTTTTGATTTTGCACTGGAAATACGTTTGTACAACATTAACCGTTCATGGATATTATTGAGGTAGTCATCTGGAATAAGGGCTGGAATATGCAGGTCTATTTCAGCGCCTTGATGCAGTGGTTTATCGAGATCTGGTTCAATACCTTGTTTTAACGACTCAACAGCACGTTCTAATAATTCGGTATACATAGTGTAACCAATTTCACTCATTTGTCCGCTTTGTTCGTCACCGAGTAATTCACCTGCACCGCGTATTTCGAGGTCATGTGTGGCGAGTGTAAAACCTGTTCCTAAAGTTTGAATTGACTCGATTGCCTCGAGTCGTTTTTTTGCATCGGCACTGAGTAATTTTTCAGGTGGGGTAATTAAGTAGGCATAGGCACCATGATGCGAGCGCCCAACACGGCCACGTAATTGATAAAGTTGTGCAAGACCGAGTCTTTCGGCTCGGTTAATAATAATGGTATTGGCGGTTGGTATATCGATACCGGTTTCAATAATCGTAGTGCAAACCAGAATATTAAAACGTTGATGGTAGAAATCACCCATGGTTGTTTCGAGTTGTCTTTCACGCATCTGGCCATGTGCAAATTCAACGCTTGCTTCAGGAATAAGTTCGGCAATTTTTTTCGTTTGATTGGCGATAGTGTCTACGTCATTATGTAAAAAGAAAACTTGCCCGCCACGTTTTATTTCTCTTAGACAAGCTTCTTTAATTAAATTATCGTCCCACTGGCTAACAAATGTTTTAATGGCTAACCGTTTTGCAGGTGGGCTGGCAATAATCGATAAGTCACGTATGCCCGACATTGCCATATTTAAAGTACGTGGGATAGGCGTGGCAGTCAGCGTTAGAATATCTACTTCTGAACGCAGCGACTTAAACTGATCTTTCTGCCGTACACCAAAGCGATGTTCTTCATCTATAATCACTAAACCCAGTTGTTTATATTTGATATCTTTTTGTATCAGCTTATGGGTGCCGATAATAATATCTATTTTACCTTCTTCCAGCTCTTTAAGCGTTTGTTTTATTTGTTTTGCTGTTTTAAAGCGCGACAGTGACTCGATTTTTACCGGCCAGTCTGCAAAACGATCCCGAAAGTTTTCTAAATGTTGTTGAGTTAACAGGGTTGTTGGGCAGAGTACAGCAACTTGCTTGCCGTTTTGCACGGCGATAAAGGCGGCGCGCATGGCCACTTCTGTTTTACCAAAACCGACATCGCCACAGACAAGATGATCCATTGGGTTATGGCTACGCATGCTTGCAATAACATGATCAATCGCGGTTTGTTGGTCGGGGGTTTCTTCAAAAGGGAAACTGGCTGAGAATGCTAAATACTGTGATTCATCTATATGGTAAGCGTAACCCTGTTTAGCTTCGCGTTTGGCATAAATATCCAGAAGCTCAGCAGCAACATCTCGAACCCGTTCAGCTGCTTTGCGTTTTGCTTTTGCCCATTGTTGTGAACCGAGTTTGTGTAATGGTGCAGAGTCGGGCGCGGCACCGGTATATCGGCCAATTAAGTGTAATGAATTAACAGGAACATAGAGTTTGTCGCCACCGGCATATTCAAGCATTAAAAATTCTGCTTCGACATCGCCAACTTCGATATTAGTTAAACCCTGATATCGTCCGACACCGTGTTGCTCGTGTACCACGGGTGCATTGAGCGTTAGCTCGGCAAGGTTGCGAATAATAATATCGCTATCACGTTTTTCTCTTGAGCGTCGGCGTCGTTGTAAAACTTGTTTACCATAAAGTTGCGATTCGGTGATAACTGCAATATCAGGGTCACTGATTTGCAAGCCTTCCACGAGAGGGTAAACGGTAATGCCATATTTTGTATTTGATTGCCTAAAGGCCTGCCAGTTTTCGAATTTTTCAGGGTAAATATCGATACCTTGTAATAATTCAAGCAGAGACTCACGCCGACCAGTCGATTCTGATGCGAATAATGTACGGCCATTATAGGTCGTTATAAATTTTTCTAAATATGCCGAGGGTGATTCGAGTTTAATATCAATAATTAAACCTGGCGGTACCTGGGTATTGTAATTAGTTGCGGCAGGATTTTCGTATTCAAAATGCTGGAACTGAATATGCTGGTGTGATTTGATGCGTGCGTTAATTTCATTTATGGGCAAATATAATTCAACCGGCGATAAAATAGGTCGTTCTATATCATGTCGCCTGGCTTCGTAGCGCTCAGTGACATCTTGCCAAAACACTGTACTTTGATCCTGCATGGTTCTATCGGTAACAATAATGCTATTTTCCGGGATGTAATCAAACAAGGTTTCTGTTTGCTCAAAGAACAGCGGTAGATAATATTCAATACCGGGCGAGGCAAGGCCGTTGGTAATATCACGGTAGATATTACAGTTTTGTGAATCGCCTTCAAAATGCGCGCGGAAGGCCTGACGAAATTGTTTAATGCCATTTTTATCAAGTGGGAATTCGCGTGCCGGTAGCAAGTGAATTTTTTCGAGTTTTTCAATTGTACGTTGTGACTCCGGATCAAAGCTTCTTATGTTTTCAATTTCATCATCAAACAATTCTATTCGATACGGCACTTGGCTGCCCATAGGGAAGACATCAAGAATACTGCCGCGTACAGCAAACTCGCCATGTTCCATAACCGAAGAAACGCATTGATAGCCGGTTTGCTCAAAGCGGACGCGAATATCATCCAGTGATAACGTGTCGCCAATATCAAGCATTAAGCTATGCGCATTAATATAAGATTGAGGTGAAATACGTTGCGCCAGAGTCTGGATAGGTAAGACAATAATACCGGCCGATAAAGTGGGTAGTTGTGCCAGGCTGCTTAATCTGTCAGAAATAATATCCTGATGAGGTGAAAAAATATCGTAGCTTAACGTTTCCCAATCGGGGAAATGTAATAGTGGGATAGTATCTGGGGTGAAAAATTCAATGGCACTTTCAAGTAAAAGTGCTTCACTGGTTGAGCCTGTTATAACGACAACAGGTTGATTTGCCGTCTTAGCCATTTCAACCAGCGCCAGGGCGAGGGCATTGCCATAGAGCTTACCCCAATATTGAGTTTGTTGCTTCGTTGCAGGAATGCTAGGCGAAAAAATAGTTTGCAATGAGTCTGCGGTTAGGGAATTTGGCATGGGGTTAAATGTTGTAGCGGCTCTAAATCCAGATTATTTTGTGCTTATTTTATATTGAATTTGAGTATGGTCATAGCATATTTTATTCGATTAATTGCTTAATTTCACTGTTGCTAGGTTAACTTATTTGCGAGCTCAAATGTAAGGATGTGGAATCGTCACCGGACATGGAATTGGTGAGGCTGACTAATGGACTCGTTTTTCGCCGTCCCTGGCCGCTCGACTGCTTTTTCCATGAAGCAGATGGCCCATTAGTCAGCCTCACCAATCCCATATCCTATTTTGTATGCTCGTATCAAAAGTTAACGGGACAGCAATAAAATAGGGTATAAAAAAACCAGTCACTATAAAATAGTCGCTGGTTTTAAATAAAACACCTTAAAGCGAGGTGTTCTAGGTAGTGTTATTTAAAACGCAAGATGAACACCAATAAATGTACCACTAATATCAATGTTTACATATTCATTTGCGCTGGTGTCTTGATAGTCAATGATAAAATTACGGTAGCCTATTTCAACACCGAGAAGATAGTCTGATGTATAGCGTAGCCGAACAATTGTATCGGTAAAGCTGCTGCCATCAAAGGATAAATAGCTGAAGTCACCGGCAAGCTGAAAGCCATAGGGTAGCTCAATTTGTAAACCGGCATATAACATGGGAACGGTTGCATCAAATACATCGCTTGCGGTTGTGGTGCCATCAGTAATGCTGACTCTGCCGTCAAAGAATTTGACATTTAGCCCCAGATCCAGCCCGACCACATTATCTAAAACGTTCCAGTACAATCCTATTTCAGTATGATCGAGATTTAACTTGGTCGTTGCGGCGACATTAGCATTAATTGTTGTGCCATTGTAGTTCAGTGCGACAGTTGCGGTACCTGAACCATTGATATCGAGCGAGGATGTGCCTAATCGTATGTTGGGTAAAATTGGAACAGGATGTTCGATATATGCCAATAGGAATGTTTCAGTGTCATCTTTTAAAAAGAGGTCGCTATCGAGATCGATTTCATCTGTAATAGTACCACTATCCCGAATTTTCCCGGAAACCTCATAGTCCCAGGAGTTGCCATTTACAATAACCAGTTCGGCTGATGCCATACCAGGAATGATAAAAAGTAAAAAGAGAAAGGGGGTGATAAATAATTTTTTCATGTTTTAGGCCTTAATGTTGTGTTGACTTCCAGATTATCGGTTAAGTATTGATCTTTTTTGATGAATAACAAGGTGTTAATTATATTTGTGGTAACTATGCCACTGTTTTAGCTTGAAATTGCTAATCTGTGGTACATGCGATATTTGTGCCAGTTATTGTTAATAACGTAATGTCATGGTTTTATTTTTTTGCACTAACTCAAGATGTTTTAAAAAACTCATGCCAAGAAGTATCTCATTGAAACGCACGTTCGGGTTAATAGATGCACTGATATTTGTTAATTCAATATCACCTATTTTTATTCTATCAATTTTTGTTCTGTAACCAACCGCTATCCCATTCGCTGTTTCAAACTGAATCTTATAACCTTTTTTCAAACCAATTTTTTTAGCAATATGCCCGGGAATTGAAACATCATTTGCACCTGTATCAAGAAGGAAAGTGACCGGGGTATTATTAATATAGCCATTTACAATGTACTGTCCCTGTTTGTTTGCTTTTAATATCAACTCGGTCTGTCCGCGTGTGTTAAGCATTGAAGAAACCGAAGTGTTAGGATTCATTTCGTTTTGTTGCCAGTTGTAAAAAAACCAGGTGAGCAAGCCAAGTAGACCAATCCACATTGCAAACATCATATAACGTCCAATTAAACTTACTTGATCATCATTTGTTATTTTGTCTTTTGACATATTTTTGCCTTGTAATAAATACATTTGAAAATACACGATTTGCTCACAGTTTACGTCCTATCAGGCAAAAATTGGACACTATTTAAAGTGTTAATTTACGTCAATATATTGTCACCTTAGTCTTTAGAGGGATTAAGTTACAAGCCTGCAAAGAGTCATTTTTTTGACGAAAATATATTTAAGTCATTGATTTTATAGCCGATATTCTAAATTAAGCATTTGTTATGAGTCTTAATTTAGGTGGTCGTTATTATGTTTAAATGGTGGGTGGCGGTTATTTTTACAGTGTGTTCTTTTCCTCTAAGTGCGGACGAGTTATCGCTTGTTATCAATGGTAAAGCGATTCATGACAAAGGTCCGATAAAGTATAATGAAAAAAACTGGGGTGTTGGTTTTGAATATGATTTTAAACCGACTAGTCGCTGGATACCCTTTGTTGCCGGTAGCACATTTAAAGACAGTAATAAGCAAACATCAAACTACCTTGGCGGTGGTTATAAATATCGTATACCGCTTGAAGATGCAAAAGATGGTTGGCGAGTAGATTTAAGTTTTATTGCTTTTTTTATGACTCGCCGCGATTACAATAATAACCAGCCTTTTTTCGGTGCGCTGCCTTTTATTTCGATTGGTACTAGCCGGGTTATGCTGAACATGACCTATATTCCCAGAGTAACACCTAAAACCGTTGGGCTTTTTTACTTTCAATTAAAAATCAAGATAATGGAATTTGATTAGAAGTTATTGAGCACTTTTTGTTAAAGCAAAGAATTTGTGTCCCATTGCTATTATTGCTGTTGAGTATTCGAATAATAAAATTTATGCAATAACTTAAAAGGTTTGTTATATTAAATAGAATTCAATGTGAACTTACAAAGCAATTCTATGCGTAAAATAAATTCCCTCTTTTTATCTCTGCTTTTATCGTCTGTTGTATTGACGGGCGTATCTTGTGCCTACTCGCCTAAGGCATTTGAATCGCTAGATAAAACACTTAAGGCCTATGAGCGGGCTATACGTTGGCGGGACTTTGACTTTGCTCGTGCTCTGCAAAAAAATCCTCAGAAGGTCTCCGATTTTAAACGTCTACGCTTAAAGAATATTCGCGTTACTAGCTATAAAGTGATTAACAAGATTATATCGCCCGATTTATCGAAGACAGAGGTGGTTGTAGATATACGGTATTATTCCGAAAATTCAGCCGTTGAACGGGTTATTACAGACCGACAAACCTGGTTATATGATGATGTTAAGGACCGCTGGCAACTTGACACGGCATTTCCTGATTTTCAATTTCACTAAGACTCAAATTGAATTGAGCTGAATTCAATTATGTATACCGGCTAGTGGTCAGAATGTCCTGAGTGGCCATTCATTTTTTGTGTATCGGGCTTTGCTTTATTATGGTTCTGACTTTCGTCATTGGGCTCCTGATGTCCTGAGGCATTATGGGGTGTGTCTGAGTGGCTCGCAGATTCATCATGATCGGTTGCTTGAGTCTGTTCGGGTAGTTTTAAACCTATAGGCTTATTTGTAGAAAGCGCATGAATAACATACTGGTATTCGAATACCACACTGTAATTTTTATAGTTCCAGCGTGTTATTGGCGGTTCACCCACTTCTGGATCTTTTGTTTGTGGTTCCCCAAACTTGTCTAAAACTTCGGTCATTGACATGCCACGGCCAGGTAGCGTAACGGAGTAGGCTTTAGCCGTTTCAGGAATTTGTAATGTCTCAGCCTGGGATACTGACGGCATGAGCGAGAAAACGGGTAAAAAGCTCAGGCTTAAACCAAGCAGAAAATTCGAGAGTACTTGTCTTTGTTTCATTTGTACTTTGTGTTTCGCCATTTTGCATATTGCGGGCATATTATACTCCAAAAAGATTTTATTCCGAGCCTCTGCTATCTTGTAAGAAGCAAGATGAATATTTATGAATCTTAAAATGACAGATATAAATAATAATGAGACTTCAATAGCTTATGTTACCTATTGAAGTTTGATTATTGCCTGATCTGCTTTGAAAATCCAGTTTTAAGCCTATATTTTGATACGATATTTAATCAAACATCAGTTTTAAATCGAGCCCCCTGGTTCGAACGAGAAAACCATGGTTTATGTTGAGTCACAACTAATAACTGAACAACTGGCAACGGTTGAAGGAGTGCATCAGTGGCTTGCCGATATAGGTGCCGATTCAAACCCTGCCGATGCGGAAGTTATTCGCCAGGCGTTTGTTGTTGCCGAAAAGGCACATCAAAATCAAACGCGTGCATCGGGTGAACCCTATATTAATCATGTTGTTGCCGTAGCGGATATTCTTGTCAATTTACATCTCGACGTTGAGTCCGTCGCTGCGGCTATTCTACACGATGTTGTCGAAGACTCAGATGTCAGCATCAATCAAATACGCTCACAATTTGGTGACTCCATTGCTGAACTGGTTGACGGTGTGACTAAAATGCACGCCATCGACGTGCAGGTCGACCAATTCCGTCATGAGCATGACAATGTGCAGGCAGAAAGCCTGAGAAAATTACTGTTGGCAATGGCTAACGATGTGCGTGTTGTTTTAATTAAACTCGCAGATCGTTTGCATAATATGCGCACTTTAAAGTTTCTTTCTGCCCAAAAACAACAACGTATTGCACAGGAAACCATCGATATCTATGCACCGTTAGCGAATCGTTTAGGAATATGGCAAATAAAATGGGAGCTTGAAGATTTATCGCTACGCTATTTAGAACCATTCGATTATAAGCAAATAGCATCTTATCTTGATGAGCGACGTGTCGATAGAGAGTTGTATATCGATAATATTGTCAAAGTGGTGAGTAGTGAACTTAAGAATGTTGGTATTCATGCATTGGTAACCGGCCGGCCGAAACATATCTACAGCATCTGGAAAAAAATGAAAAAGAAGGGCATTGGTTTTCACAGTCTCTATGATGTTCGAGCCATTCGGGTAATTGTTGACAATGTGCAGCAATGCTATGCCGCACTGGGTGTAGTGCATACTCTATGGCGACATATTCCCAATGAATTTGATGACTATATTGCTACCCCCAAAGAGAATATGTACCAGTCCATTCATACGGCGGTTATTGGCCCACGGGGTAAAAGTATCGAGATCCAAATTCGTTCAGAAGCCATGCATGACCACGCAGAATGGGGAGTGGCAGCGCACTGGCGTTATAAAGAACAGTCTAAAAATAATTCTGATTATGATCAAAAAATTGCCTGGTTGCGTCAGCTTTTGGACTGGAAAGAAGAATCAAGTGGCGCAGATGATTTTATCGACCGTTTCAAATCCGAAGTTTTTCAGGACAGGGTTTATGTATTAACACCAAACGGTGACGTAATGGATTTACCTCAATCATCAACGCCATTGGATTTTGCCTATCATGTACATACCGAAGTCGGTAACCATTGTCGTGGTGCAAAAGTCGATGGCCATATGGTGCCGTTAACCTATGAATTAAAGAGCGGCGAACAGGTTGAAATTTTAACAACTAAAAATGGCCATCCAAGTCGTGACTGGCTAAATCCACAATTGGGTTATATTAATTCATCGCGTGCACGTGCCAAAGCCCGTCACTGGTTTAAGCAACAGGACTTTGATGAAAATATTACGCACGGTCATGCTGTTCTGGAAAAAGAACTTAACCGCCTAGGAGTACGAAACATTAACAACCAGGCAATTGCAGATAATTTTCACTACAAAAAAATTGATGATTTTTTAGCGGCGATTGGGCGCGGCGATGTTAATTCGATTCAAATTGCTAATACGGTTAATCGTCTAACGCACAACGAGCAACAAAACAAAAAATTAACGCCGGTTACACGGATACGAAAAAAAGAATCCCATGGTGATGTAACGATACAGGGCGTGGGCAATTTGTTGACGCATATTGGACAGTGTTGCAAACCTGTTTTGGGTGATTCTATTGTTGGTTACATCACTTTGGGACGGGGTGTGACTATTCATAAAAAAGATTGCCGTAACATTTTGAAAATGGATGATGTGCGACGCATGCGTTTAATATCCGTTGAATGGGAAACACACAAAGAAAGACTTTTTACCGTTGATATCAGTATAGATGCAATTGACAGGGTCAACTTATTACGTGATATTTTTGCAATATTAACCCATGAACGGATTAATGTATCGGGTACACATACGAGCTCAAATAAAAAAAGAAATACCGCAAAAATGTTGTTTAGCTTAGAAATTGCCGATATCAATCAACTCAGCCGAGTGTTGAATCGTTTGCTGCAACTTGAAAATGTGATGGATGTACGGCGAGTGACAACATAGTCATCTATATTTTTATGCTATAGTTTTACAGTTTTCTAAAGCTTTCTAGGTATTTGTCGATAAACCCCCTGGGTTATACACGAGCGTGAGTAGGTTGATATTGGTATAACATCTGTAATATGTTGTTAAAATATAAGTTAAAAATGGGTAGTGGTTAGAAAAACAATGAGACTAAACTTTTTTTTGAATACAGTTCTTTTCCTTTTTACTGTTTCGACCGCTCAGGCAAATGATACAGGTGGTAACAATAGTAGTGCTTTTTCTCTTGGTATTATTCCTCAGCAATCCGTTAAAGAGATTCGTTCTTTATGGGAACCTTTTACGAAGTACATAGAACAGCAAACAACGTATCCTCTTCATACCTATGGCTCACCCGATATTCCTACCTTTGAAAACAGACTTTTTTCCGGTAAGTTTGATTTTGCCTATGTGAACCCACGTTTATTTCTAGAGGCTAACAAACATGTTGGCTACCTACCCATCGTACGAGAAGGCAACAAAAAACTACAGGGGATTATTGTTGTTGCAAAAGACAGCCGCTATCAGTCGATAAAAGATTTAAATGGGATACATTTGGTGACACCAAAAGGTGCTTTTGCGGCAAGCGCTTTACCGAGGATAGGTTTATATAACCTGGAATTAAATGTTAAAAATAGTTTTGTTGAAACACATACTCAGGGCTATTCTCTTGTTGTAACAGGAGCAGTGGATGCGGCCGGTGGCGTAATGAGAACGTTTAATAGCCTAAAACCAAAAATCAGGAATAAATTAAGAATACTCTGGACGTCTAAAGGTGTGACGCCACATGCTTTTATTATCCATCCGCGTGTCAATGGAAAAGTAAGACAGCGTATTATAGATGCCATTATTAGTTTTAAGGATTCTTCCGAAGGTCAGGCCTTTTATAAGTCATTACACTTAAAACCGTTTGTTGCCGCAAAAAATGCCGACTGGGATGATATTCGACGATTAATGGATATGTAATTATAGTCTGATTAATTGTTAATTTATTCACGCTTGAACTCAAGGCAATAAAGTTCCATTATTTTTATTGCTTAGGGTTAAATTTTTGTGAATATTTTTTCGGGTTTATATCTTCTATAAAATTTCATAGCAAAGCACCTGTTATTTGTGGTTTAATGCGCGAATGTATAAACCTTTTGAATTATTTGTTGGCCTGCGATATACGCGGGCAAAAAGACGTAATCACTTCATTTCTTTTATTACCTTTTTCTCTGTCGCCGGGATTGCTTTGGGCGTCATGGCGCTTATTACCGTTATGTCGGTAATGAATGGTTTTCATCAGGAAGTCAGTAATCGAATATTAGATATGGTGGCGCATATTACGGTAACTAATTTTGATGGTAAATTGTATACTCCTGACGTTGTTATCAAACAAGCAAAGCGAAATAATCATGTAAAGGCTGCGGCTCCCTATATCGATGGTCAGGGCATGTTAATTTATGGCAGTAATGTCAATGGCATCATCATTCGGGGTATCGATCCAGAACAGGAAAAAGGTGTTTCCAAGGTTGCCGGTAAAATGGAGCAAGGTAAACTTAGTAGTTTAGTTGCCGGTAAATTCGGGATTGTTTTAGGTCGTGATTTAGCGCGAAACCTGGGAGTTACCATTGGCGATAAAGTTACTATGGTAACGCCAAGTGTTAATGTTACACCCGCCGGAGTTCTGCCACGCTTAAAGCGTTTTAGGGTTGTCGGCACATTTAATGTTGATATGCATCCGTACGACTCAACCATGGCCATTATTCATATTAAAGATGCGGCGCGTTTGTTTAAAAAGAGAAACAACGTTACCGGGGTACGTCTTAAAATTGATGATGTTTTAAATTCTCAAAATGTGCGGGATGAATTACAGGAAGGCGTGCTTGCTGGTTATTGGGTTCGTGACTGGACCTATTCACATCGCAACTGGTTTAGAGCCGTTGAGATTGAAAAACGTATGATCTTTATTCTGCTGGTTTTAATTATTGCTGTTGCGGCTTTTAATATTATTTCAACACTCATTATGCTGGTGACTGATAAGCAAAGTGATATTGCGATACTGCGTACGTTTGGTGCATCCCCCTTTAGCATTATGAAAATATTTTTTGTACAGGGTTGTGTTATTGGTGTTTTTGGTACGATTTTAGGTGTTGTTAGTGGGGTGTTGTTGTCTTTAAATATTGGAAGTATTATCGCCTTTTTTGAAAACTTATTAGGCGTGAGAGTGCTTGACCCCACTGTTTATGTTATTAGCGAGTTCCCATCTGATTTACATTGGAATGATGTGACGGTTATTTCTATCGTATCGCTTGGTATTTCACTGCTAGCTACCCTGTACCCAGCATATCGTGCCAGTAAAACACAACCGGTAGAGGCATTACGTTATGAGTAGTAGTATGTCAACATCGAAGGTTGTTGAATGTATTAATTTACAAAAAACATTTACCGAAGGCCCTTCGCATGTGAAGGTGTTAAAGGATATTAACTTTTCAGTTAAGCACGGCGAACAAATTGCCATTTTAGGAGCATCAGGTTCGGGTAAAAGCACCTTGTTACAATTACTCGGCGGTTTAGATTTGCCAAGCAGTGGCGATGTTATCCTCGACGGTGAACTGCTTGTTGGTATGACAGAAACGGAGCGTGGCCAGCTAAGAAATAATGCGATTGGTTTTATTTACCAGTTCCATCATTTGCTGCCAGAGTTTACTGCGCTTGAAAATGTAGCCATGCCGTTGTTAATTGGTGGTGTCAGTGTAGCCGATGCTTCAGCCAGAGCGGATAACATGTTACAGAGAATGGGCTTGGGGCAACGCCAGTTGCATAAACCGGGCGAATTATCAGGTGGTGAACGACAGCGTGTTGCTATTGCCCGTGCACTGGTGACGTCGCCTAAATGTGTCCTCGCAGATGAGCCAACCGGTAATCTGGATTCAAAAACAGCCGAGGCAGTTTATGCTCAAATGCTGGAGTTAAATAAAGAATTGAATACCAGCTTTATTATTGTTACCCATGATGAACGATTGGCTAAAAAAATGGACCGAACTTTCCAGCTAGACAGCGGTGTGTTGGTTTCCTAAGGCTGTACGCATTACTTGTTTGGTATAAAATTCAACAACGTCATTCCCGCGCAGAGCCGGCTCCCAGCAAAGGCGGGAGTGGGAATTCATATTGAGTATTAAGTTTTAATTAGTTGTTCACTGCTGTCTCGTTAACTTAAACTTAATGCTGCCGAAATGTAAGTAATGCCTACGTTTTTACTAATACTAACGCCGCCGAACATGGAATGGGTGAGGCTGATTAACGGACTCGCTATTTACCATCCATGGCCGCTAGACTGCCGCGTCCGTGCGGCAGACGATCCATTAGTCAGCCTCACCCATCCCATATCCTACCTTGTATGCTCGTTTCAAAAGTTAACGAGACAGCAGTGTTAGTTGTTAAAAGAAAATATTTTCATTGTTAAGTGAAGATGTTTTCTCGGTCTTTTCTTATATGTTAGTTTAGAACAAATAGATTCCCGCTCTTACCTTTGCTTGGGGCCAGCTACTGCGCGGTAAGGTGTGCACTTTAATTAAGCAAGGTGCTTACGTCGGTCCTTGCGTTTTTGCCAACGTCGTACCACATGAAAGCGCCATAATAGCCTGACCAGGAGCATCCCCAGTGTTGCTGTCGTTATGCCTGCAATAAAACTGCCGAGCAGGAATGGTTGCCAGATCTCGCCCAGTACGGTTTGTAGCCATTCAAGTGATAATTCAAAATGAACTTCTTCAAGTGTGCCGCCAAGTATGAATTGACCTATCTCATAGCAGAAATAATAGATAGCCGGCATGGTAAAGGGGTTGGTAATCCAGACGAGTCCCACTGAAATAGGTAGATTGACTCTGAAATAAATAGCCAGACCTGCTGCCAGAGCCATTTGAAACGGAACTGGCACGAAGGCCATGGACAAACCAACAAAAAAAGCCCCGGAAACAGAACGCCGATTAACGTGTAATAAATTGGGGTCGTGCAGCAGCGTGCCAAATAAACGGTTGAGCGTTTCATTGCGGCGAATTTTTTCGTGATCAGGAAGAAAACGCTTTAAAAATTTTTTCGGCATACCAGCTTGTGTTAAAAATGATTGGCGAACAGGAATAATTAAACTACGCCAGATTGAATTGCATCCATCCTTTATTATACGCAACTAGTCTTCTGCTGTTGAGTGTTATTTGTTAATCTGTCTGGATTATTTTACGCCCCTAAAAGGATTTAGTTTGTGCGTCTTTGGTCTTTTGCATTTTTAACCGCTATTTTATCTGTTCAACAGTTGGCTCATCTACCTTCTGTTTATTTTGTATTGTCTGGGATATTTGTTTTTCTGGGTTTTAAAGCTGTTAGCCAGAAGTTTTCGCAGCCGTGGTTGGCTGTTTTAATCAGTGGCCTGGTATTTGGCTTTGCATGGAGCTTGGGCTATGCACACTTAATGATGGCGCAGCGCTTATTGCCACAGTACGAGGGTGTTGATCTTGTACTTGAAGGTCAAATTGTATCGTTGCCGATTAGCTCAGCTTATTCTTCAGCAAAATCTGCGAACAACCAGACAACTTATCAACACAGGTGGCGATTTAATCAACAGCGAGTACGTTTTGATTTTAGGCCTGTAAAAGTCATCTCACCGAAAAGCATTGAATTAAAGCACTTTCCACAAAAAATACGTTTAAGTTGGTATCGGCCGAAAGTACAGGTTAAAGCTGGGCAGGTTTGGCGATTTACACTACGCCTAAAACGACCGTATGCATTGATGAATCCGGGCGGGTTTGATTATGAGAAATACCTTTATCAAAACCGAATACAGGCACGAGGTTACGTTAGGAATAGTGTAAATAATCATTTGGTTACAGGTGAATCTTCAAGTAATATTATATCCTCGATTATACTGGAAGTACGTCAATCTATACTGCAAAAGCTTTCTTTTAAACAGAGGCTGACGAATAAGGCAGAAAACGACGCTCTTTTTATTCGTCATTTAAGCCAGGCGCTGGTATTAGGCTACCGGGGTGGTTTGGATGCGACACAATGGCTGGTTTTTCAGCGTACCGGCACGATTCATTTAATGGCGATATCTGGTCTACATATTGGTTTAATTGCCGGTCTGGTTTATGCCTTTGCTAGCTTTTTCTGGCGCTTGACCGGCTCTGGTTGTCGGCTGATCCCAGCGCCGCAAGTTGCCGCCATTGCGGCTTTAGTGGCGGCTTTTGTGTATGCAATGTTGGCAGGGTTTACCATTCCAACGCAGCGGGCGTTGATTATGTTAGCCGTTACCATGATACATATCGTTTTTAAGCGTACCCCCATGCCGGCCAGTAAAACGATTGCTTTGGCATTGATACTGGTTTTGCTGCTCGACCCCCTGGCCGTTCTGGCACAGGGCTTTTGGTTATCTTTTTTAGCCGTGAGTGTGATTATCTTTTTGATGCGTCAATCAAACAGCGATAACCTTGTCACTGAAAACAGCGCGCCCGACAACACTCAACTGTTTGGCTTTTTTAAGAGGCTTAAAAGCTTGTTGGTAGGGGTAAAACAATTTGCTCGTATTCAATGGGCCTTAACGGTTGTGATGTTTCCGGTGCTGTTGTTTTTTTATCAGGCTTCGTCACTTGTGTCGCCGTTGGCCAATTTTATTGCTATTCCGGTAATGAGTCTCGCGGTTGTGCCGTTAATGTTTATTGCAACGGGTTTGCTGTATTTGAATAACACATTGGCATCGTTGGTTTTTGACTTAATTAACGTTATTTTCAGTGGCCTGTGGCAGTTTCTACAAGCCCTAGCGTCCTGGCAATACGCAATGTTAGGCGGTTCAATTGTTTCCCCCTGGATTATAGTAACTTCTTTTTTGGCGATTGCGCTCTGGTTAACGGTAAAAGGAACACCGATGCGCTGGCTGGCAATTATTTTACTGTTGCCCGCTGTGTTAAGTGCCAGGCCGGGGTTTGCCGATGGAGAGGTGGGCGTTACGATATTAGATGTCGGGCAAGGTTTGTCGGTTGTGGTGCAAACAAAGAGTCACACGCTGGTGTTTGATACCGGCGCCCGATACAGTGACAGTTTTGACATGGGTCGAGCGGTTATTGCACCGTATTTAGGATATATGGGGACAAAGCGTATTGATACGCTAATCGTGAGTCATGGCGATAATGATCATATTGGAGGCTTTGCTTCAGTGGCCACCTTATTTGATATTAAACGCGTGCTTACCAGTATCCCAGAACGTTTCAGGGATACAAATCTGAATATATTGGCCTGTAACGAGGGGCAAAGCTGGCAATACGATGGTGTTGTGTTTACGATTTTAAGCCCAGCTAGTTTAAACACGTCTACAAATTCGAATGGTCACGATGAGAATAATCAATCCTGTGTTCTAAAAATAACAACAAAATTTGGACGAATCCTGATAGCCGGTGATATTGAGCGTGAAACGGAATCTTATTTGTACCGGACAATGGCTGGCAAATTGGCTGCGGACGTGCTTGTCGTGCCTCACCATGGTAGTAATACTTCTTCTCTGGCTGGATTTATAAAAGCCGTTAACCCGGACTATGCGGTTTTTACCGTGGGCTATAAAAATCGCTATAAATTGCCAAATAAACAGGTTATGAAACGTTATCGTGCGCTTAGCAAGGCGAAACTGTATCTTAGTCATGAAACAGGCGCACTCAGTTTTCATTTACAGGCTGATAGCAGCCTTAAACCGGTTCGTTATCGAGATTTGGTGAGGCGCTATTGGCATACCAAGGCAAGTAACTGATAAGCGCAGCAATCCCTTCCTGTTTAAGGGGGTCTTTGGTAAAGTATGCAGCGGAATTATTTGCTGATTTAAATTAGGGTTTTATAAATAAGTCGCTGATTTAAATGGTATAATTCCATTTTCGCAAGAATAGCCAGGAAACTGTGTGGCTTGCGAAGGTATTGTTCGAAAAAATTATTATAAATTATTTAAAGGTAAGTAAGAGTGTTTGAAATGATTCAGGCCGGTGGCTGGTTAATGGTGCCACTATTATTATGTTCTGTTTTTGCCGTTGCTATTATTGGGGAACGCTTTTGGTCGTTGCAGGAACAGCGTATTGCCCCTAAGCATCTGGTTGGCCAGATTTGGCAATGGTATAAAAGTGATGCGCTGGACGAAAGCCACATCGATGCATTGAGTACCAGCTCGCCTTTAGGTCAGGTCCTTGCTGCCGGGCTTGTCAATCGACATCATCCTCGCGCGATTATGAAGGAAAGCGTCGAAGAGTCGGGGCGACAGGTTATAGTGATCCTTGAAAAATATTTAACCACGCTGGGCACTATTGCTCAAATCACACCGCTACTCGGTTTACTTGGAACAGTCATTGGCATGATAAAAGTTTTTGCCGCCATCACCACGCAAGGTGTAGGCAACCCCGGTGTTTTAGCCGGTGGTATTTCCGAAGCACTCATTACAACGGCAACAGGTTTGGTCATTGCCATACCGAGTTTGTATTTTTACAGACATTTTCGTGCACGCGTTAATATTCTGGTTTTAAAAATGGAAGATGAATCTTTAAAGATAATCGATGTGATGCATGGCGACAGGGAATCTACAGTAAACTAACCATGAACTTTAGAATTACCCAGGAAGAAGAACCACAATTAAATTTAACACCGTTAATCGATGTTGTTTTTTTGTTGTTAATATTTTTTATGGTTTCCACAACATTTGATAAACAAGCTGAATTAAGCATTGATTTACCCGAAGCCGATGGCCAACCAGTAAAAATTGAAAAGACATTTAAACTTGAAATTTCAATTGACGGTCAGGGACATTATTTTGTGAACCAACGACGTCTTAAAGAAGACAGCCTGAAAACCCTGAAGCAGGCAATTGTTGTTACCCGAGCCAAACATAAAAAAATACAGGTTATTATTAGTTCCGATAAAAACACCCCTTACCAGGCATTTATTACCGCAATGGATGCAGCTAAACAACTTGGTTTGGAACATATTAATTTAGCGACCAAGCAAGCCAAAACACAATGAAAACATCTAAAGATTTATATGGTGGCGTTGAGGTTTATAAACGTCTGTTAGGCTATGTTCGGCCTTTGTGGAAAGTTTTCTTAATTGCTATTGTTGGTATGGTGGTGACGGCGTATACCGAAGTCAGGTTTGCTGAGCTTATTGATCCTATGCTTGAAAGTGGCTTTGTCGAAAAAGATAAGGACGTTATCGAAATGGTGTCGATAACACTGTTAGGTATCTTTGCTTTGCGTACCATTGGCACCTTCGTTTCTACCTACGGTATGGCCTGGGTATCGCGCATGGTTGTTTATACACTTAGAAAAGAAATGTTTGACAAGTTCTTAATGTTGCCAGTCGGCTACTATGACAGCGTTACTTCTGGCAAGCTTCAATCCAAAATGATATATGATGTCGAACAACTTTCGGATGCATCATCAAGTGTTATTCGAATTTTAGTCCAGGATACTGTTACGATTATCTGGTTGCTTATTGTTATGTTAACACTAAGTGTGAGTCTTACTTTGATATTAGTTGCGTCGTTTCCTTTTGTAGCAATCATTATTGCTTTCGTGACTAAAAAATTCAGGCGTTATAGTAAACGTATTCAGGAATCGATGGGATCGGTTTCGGAGGTTTCAGAAGAATCCGTTGAAGCAAACCGAGAAATAAAAATTTTTGGCGGCAAAGACTATGAAACACGAAAGTTTGACGATATTAACAAACATAATCGCAAGCAGTATTTAAAATTTGCTGCAACCAATGCTTTAAGTACGCCTTTAATTCAGCAAATTGTTGCATCAGCCTTTGCTTTAATCGTATATCTGGCGGCTAATGATGATGTGACTAATTCACTTAAAGTTGGTCAGTTCACTTCTTTTTTACTTTCAATGATATTACTCATGCAGCATGCTAAGCGTTTGTCTTCTGTTAATGCTGTGCTTCAGCGTGGCATAGCAGCAGCTCAAAGTGTATTTGCTTTCCTTGATCTTGATGAGGAAGACGATAAAGGTAAACAAAATATTGGCCGGTCAAAAGGTAAAGTGCAGTTTGATAATGTTTCATTTCGATACAATGAGCATGATGATTATGTATTAAAAAATATTAATTTAAATATTACCGCCGGGCAGAGTGTGGCTTTTGTTGGTCGTTCTGGTGCAGGCAAAACAACTCTGGTTAGCTTGTTGCCACGTTTTTATAATTTAAGTGGTGGCAGCATCCTTATCGATGGGGTAGATATAAAAGAATTGAGCTTACAGGATTTGAGAAAACAAATTGCACTTGTAAGTCAGCATGTCACCTTATTTAACGATACCATTGCTCATAATATTGCTTATGGTGCACTGGAAACGGCTACCGAAGAACGCATAATAGCCGCAGCAAAAGCTGCTCATGCTTACGAGTTTATTGATAAGTTACCGAATAAATTAAATACCATCGTTGGTGAGAATGGCTTGTTGTTATCAGGCGGGCAACGCCAGCGCCTGGCTATTGCCCGTGCTTTCCTTAAAAATGCTCCTATTCTTATACTGGATGAAGCAACCTCGGCACTGGATACGGAGTCTGAACGCTACATCCAGGATGCAATGTCTGATTTATTAAAAGATAGAACAACATTTATTATTGCACATCGGTTATCTACAATAGAGAGTGCCGATATCATCGTTGCGATGGATAAAGGTGAAATAGTAGAAAGTGGCAGCCATAGTGAATTATTAAAGGGCAATGGAATTTATTCAGACTTGCATAAATTACAATTCTCAAAAAGTTAAAATTGTGAAAAATTCAAAATTACATACTTTGGTAAATGAAACATGGTATTCAAAAAATACTCTGAGCCAGATACTGCGACCCCTGTCATTAATTTTTTGTGGCATTGTTGCTGTTCGTAAAACACTTTATTCGCTTAAGATATTAAAATCTACTAAGCTTGAAGTACCTGTTGTTGTTGTTGGAAATATTACGGTTGGTGGTACCGGTAAAACGCCTTTGGTTATCTGGATAGCTAATTTTTTAAAAGAAAGTGGTTTTACACCGGGTATTATAAGCCGTGGTTATTTAGGAAAAGCAAAGTCATGGCCACAGCAAGTACGGCCTGATAGTGACCCGGTTATAGTCGGTGATGAAGCGGTGTTAATATCCCGACAAGCAGGTTGCCCAATGGCCGTTGGCCCGGATCGGGTTGCTGCTGGTCAGGCTCTGTTAAAGTATTCAGCATGTGATATTATTATTTCAGATGATGGCTTACAGCATTATGCATTGCAACGCACGATAGAAGTCGTTGTTATTGATGGTGTAAGGCGCTTTGGAAACGGTCTTTGTTTACCGGCGGGGCCTTTACGCGAAGCTATTAACCGAATAGACAAGGCTGATTTTTTAGTTACAAACGGTATTGCTGCTCAAGGTGAATTTGCAATGCGTTATTCCGGTAAAATTCTTTGTAACCTTATTGATTCCAGTAATAGTGTAAATTTGTCTGAATTTAAAAATCAAAAAGTACATGCAGTTTCCGCGATAGGTAATACACAACGTTTTTTTGATTACCTTCGTAATCAGGGGCTTGATGTTATTGAACATAGTTTTCCTGACCATTATATGTATGCCGCAAGCGACTTAAATTTTGATGATGATTTTGCTATTCTAATGACTGAAAAAGACGCAGTAAAATGTCACCGCTATAGGAAAGAAAATTGCTGGTATTTACCGATTAAAGTTGAAATGAAAAAAGAATTTGGTTTAAGACTCTTAGATAAAGTAGGTGATAGGGATGGATAAAAAGTTACTTGATATTATGGTTTGTCCTTTGTGCAAAGGTAAACTTGAGTATAATGACGCAGAGAAGGAGCTTGTTTGCAAGTTCGATAAATTAGCTTATCCTATACGTGACGATATACCTGTTATGCTGGAAGAAGAGGCGCGGGCTTTACCTATATCGGATAACTAACATCGGTGGTTGCAATGAGTTAAATTAAATTAAATTTTAAAGGTAACTCAAAAATAAACGAAGCACCAATGTCAGTATTATTTTCCGCCCATATTTTACCGTGATGCCTTTCAATAATTTCACTACAAATTGCAAGCCCAAGTCCCGTCCCGCCCGAACCATTGTCTGTTTTGCTACTTTGAGCAAACTTATCAAAAACGTGGTCTAGTTCATCATCCGGTATCCCAATACCCTCGTCACTAATAGTAACTTTTACAGCGTCTACAAGCTGAGAATTGACCGTCTTTCTACCTGCGATCATTTGAGTATTTTCAATTAAAATACTAATAGACTTACCTTCTGGTGTAAATTTATAAGCATTGCCCAGTATGTTGTGTATCACCTGGCAGATTTTTTCACCATCACACTCAACAATTAATTTTTCACACAGAAAATTAGTTTTAATTTTTAGATTTTTTTCAACGGCTAAGGCATCAAGTTCATTTTTAATCGATAATGCGATTACGTTAATATCTGTCTCGATAAATGAAAAATCCTCTTTGCCTGCTTCAAGTTTAGCCAGGTCGAGTAAGGAGTTGAGGAGCTTGAGTAATCGTGTGCCACTTCCATATATATTTTCAAAATACCCCTTTAATTTTTCTCTATCTACTTTTGCATATTTTGAAAGACCAAATTTAGAAAAGCTTAGAATACCATGCATGGGTGTTCGTAGTTCATGCGACATATTTGCTAGGAAATCTGATTTAGAACGATTGGCAGCCACGGCAATGTCTTTTGCAAGAATCAAATCTTTTGTTTTTTCACGAACAAGGTTTTCCAGATTATCTCTATGTGTTTTCAATTCCTTTTTTTGAGCTTCTAATTCAACGTTAATGCTTTCCAGGTTCATGGTTCTTTCATATACTTTTTGTTCGAGAGAAATATTAAGCTCCTGAACTTGAGTTAAAGCTTTTTCTTTTTGGTGTATATTTTCTTCAAGGTGTGAAACCATACTGTTAAAAGCGGTAGCGAGTAAACCAAGTTCATCAAGGCTGTCAATTGATGCTTTATGAGTAAAGTCACCATTTGCAATATCCTCCGAGCATTGTTTAAGTTCCTGTATTCTCTTTAAGGTGCTTAGCTTGAATATATAATAAATGGTAATACTTAAAAATATTAGCATTATTAAATTCGTGGTCATTTCGCGAATGAGGTTTGCTCTTAAAATTTCTTTATAACGATATTTTGATATACCTAATATAACTGTGCCAATGTTATTTTCATCAAACTCTATAGGCGTATTCAGTGTAATCACATCATCATTATCTTTAAGAAGGTTTACGATATCAGCGATTTTTAGAGCGGGATTTTTTTTAAGCAGTATTTTTATAGCCAGTTTTTTCTGATTGAAATAGGATGTTAGATATTCATTATCCTGATTAATGATGGTGCAATAGATGATTTCATCTTGATCGCTAATATCCCTGACTAAGTCGTTTAGCGAGCTGAAATCGAAAGAAAAAATAGCATCAGGTGCATTGAGTGCCGTTACTTTACCTAACAGTTTCCCTTTGTTTAACAAAGCGGTTGAAAATGTCTTATAGTCAATTTGAATTTTTGTATAGGTGTTAATGCTGAGGGTTACCGTAAAGGCAACAACGATGAGTAGTACAAATTTAAGACCCAGGCTAATACTTCTTTTTGTCGGGTGTTCACTTTGCATGGCGTGTTTTGAGTGTTATTTACGATTAAATTTACTTACTTATATATAGCGACGTGTATACTTTATTCTTTAACGTTTATTTTACCCAGTAAAAACAATAACCTACATCCTTTGTTTTATTTTACTATTGAGTATTACAAATTAATGTTTCTGGGCTAAGTGACGATAATAAGGTCATGCCAAATAAACTGCATTTTGTAAGCAAAGGATATTTGAATGTCTAAGTTAAAAATTTTGTCGGTTGATGATGAACCCACAAACCAACTTGTAATTGATGAAATTCTCGAAGATGATTATGACGTAAGGCTTGTTTATTCCGGTGAAGAATGCCTTGAGAGTGTGAAAGATTTTAATCCTGATCTGATTCTGTTAGATATTAATATGCCAGGCATTGATGGCTATGAAACCTGTGAACGATTAAAAAAAGACCCGCATAGTAAATTAATCCCGGTTATTATTTTATCAGCATTATCAACAACAGAAGAAAAACTTAAAGGTTATGAAGTTGGTGCTGAGGATTATATTCCTAAACCATTTGACCACGACGAGCTTTTACAAAAAATTGATAAATGTCTGACAGAAAATAAACAACAAACCCATGCGCCCGAGATTATTGTTGATGAGGAACAAGCCAGAAATGATAAGGATGATGAGGAATTACTTAATGAGTTGCAGAGCTCACGCGCTATTGCAATGGACGCGATGCGTTATACCAGCGACCTTGGGGCAATTGTAAAGTTTTATGAAGACAGCGCACAATGTAAAACTTTTGAAGAGCTTATGAAGGCAGTCTTTTTGACATCTAGTTCTCTTGGGATCAATGTAAGCATGCAAATCAGAAATGGCTGTGAAGTCATTAATCAATCATCATCGGGTGAAATGTCAGCAATGGAAGCAAGCGTGATAGATGTGTCAAAAGATAAAGGGCGTTTTTTTGATTTTAAAAATAGAACAATAATGAATTATAAGTATACATCGATTTTAATAAAAAACATGCCAGTCGATGATGATAAAAAATACGGTATCATGAAAGACATTCTCGGTGCGCTAGGTAATGGTGCAGAAGAAAGGGTGCGAACGATTATTCTTGAAAAAACAATGGTGTTGAATCGTGAACAAGTAATAGGCTTGATCCAGGAAACGTTTAAAAATATTAATTCTCAGCACAATAGTAGGGCCAAAGAAGGGATTGAAATACTTGAGTCCATGGTTCTTGAGGTGCATGAGGCGATAGACTCAATGGATTTACTCTCTTATCAGGAAGTTAAGCTTGAAGGTGTTATAGAAAATTTTAGGAAAAGAAATGATGAGCATATGTCTACAGGTGTTGATCTCGGCGAAGCATCGGAAGCTGCACTACAATCATTAAATAAAATTTTTGATGTTTTAATGGAATAAAGATTAAATAAAATAAATAGGCTTGAAATGTTTTGTAGTGAATATCACTGCTGTCCCGTTAACTTATGAATAAGATGTTTTTATGATGCCTCTTTAAGTAGTAAAAGAAAACATTAACTTCCTGGACATGAAATGGGTGTGAGTTTGTCGTTGCGAGCGATAGCGCGGCAATCTTGTTTATATGGGGTATATTCCAGCAAGATTGCCGCGCTATCACTCGCAATAACCAGGCTTTCTATATTCAAAGCAGGAGCTTAAAGTTAACGGGACAGCAGTGAGTGATTATGTATAAGTTCGAAAACATAGTTTAGAAGCTGAAGATTTGAATATATTTTTTGTGGTATTATTTGGTCGTTATTAAGATAATGGTTAAAGTTACCGTGAAGAACCCATCCACAGCAGATAAATCTGAAAATACAAGCTGGCCAGAAACAGAATGGAATATTCATAGCAAGTCTGTCACTAAACTATCTAGTCTTTTACGACCATTTTTTGAGGCTGTTGTAGAAAAGCAAACCCTTGATAAGGAGATATTGCAACAATTCAACACTTTATATCTTCCGCTTGCAAACTGGGTTGCTCAAAAACACAATAATATCCCTGTTATTGTCGGTGTTAACGGAGCGCAGGGCTCAGGTAAAACCACTTTATGTAACATACTTGATTTATTATTAACGCATGGCTTCGATAAGTCTGTTGTACAGCTATCGTTAGATGATTTATACCTGTCGAAAATAAAACGCAATCAGTTGGCTATCGATATTCATCCTTTATTCAAAACGCGTGGTGTTCCCGGTACACATGATGTAGAGCTGGGTATCAGTATCTTGTCTAAGTTAAAACAAAATAAACAGTTAGACGAATCTGTAATGATGCCGGTATTCGATAAAGCAAAAGATGACGTTTTAGACGTAAAATCCGGGTGCAAACTTGATGCTAATATTGATATTATTTTATTTGAAGGTTGGTGTGTCGGTGCAGAAGCCCAAAATGAAAGTTCACTTTACCCTGCAATCAATGAACTTGAAGAAATAGAAGATCCACAGGCTATTTGGCGGAAATACATCAACCAGCAACTCCTTGGTCGTTATAGAGCATTATTTGAATTAATTGATTATCAAATTATGTTAAAAGTACCTGATATGGCATCTGTTTTTGAGTGGCGGAGTTTACAGGAGAAAAAACTTGCCTTAAGCTGCAATGATAATAGCTCGTCCAATATTATGTCGGAAAAAGAATTACGGCGGTTTATTATGTATTTTGAGCGTATAACACGCGAAAGTTTAGGTGAAATGCCTGCAACAGCCGATATCGTATTAGAATTAAATAAAGAACACCTGGTAAGTGATGTTAAAATTAATAAATCTACAAAGTAATAACTAAAATTATACGAGAAACAAGATAATGAATTCTGTAAAAACAATATCACCACTGCAAGCCTACGAGCTTCAACAAGACGCCAATACGTTACTTGTTGATGTTCGTTCTCACATGGAGTTTTTATTTATTGGTCATCCCAAAGGGGCGATTAATATTCCATGGATAGACGAACCCGATTGGGAAATTAATCCAAATTTTGTTCGTGAAATACGCCAACTAATACTTGGTGGTACTTCTTCGATTGAGCCAAATGATGAGGTGCCTGTCGTGTTAATCTGCCGTAGTGGTAAGCGTTCGCAAGAGGCGGGCAATTTATTAATCAGCAAAGGCTTAACACAGGTTTATAATGTTGATGAAGGCTTTGAGGGAGAGCTTGACGATACTCATCATCGTAGTTCAATCGCTGGCTGGCGTTTTGAAGGCTTGCCCTGGGAACAGTGTTAACAGTTAAAATAAAGTAAATTAGTTAAACAATATGTCACTGCTGTCCCGTTAACTTTTGAATCGGGAATAAGGGCAGGATATGGGATTGCTGTGGCTGACTAACGGACCGTCTGCCGCAAGGACGCGGCAGTCGAGCGGCCAGGGATGGCGAATAGCGAGTCCGTTAGTCAGCCACAGCAATCCCATGTCCGGCGGCGTTAGTATTATCATAAACGTAGACATTGCTTCACTTTTCAATAACATTAGGTTCAAGTTAACGGGACAGCAGTGACAATATGTATAAAAAACTTCATGAATTATCCCGTTCAATTTATTATTGGTTATTTATATTTGTTTTTGGGATCGTGCTTGAGGCAACGGCACTTTTTTATCAGTATTTTCTTGATTATTATCCCTGTGTTTTATGCATCCATGTTCGAATTATCGTTGTTGGAATGATCCTCGTTTCTCTTGTCGCATTAAAGTTTCATGCTTACACTAAGCTGCGTATTAGCCTGCATTTGAGTTTAACTATTTTGCTGTTGCTGCTGGCAGAACGTTCTTATAATTTATTAGGCGTTGAAAGAGGCTTTGTGACAGGGGATTGCAGTATGAATTCGGGATTACCAGCCTGGTTTTCTATTGATGAATGGTTTCCGTGGATGTTTAAAATATGGGAGCCCTGTGGTTATACCCCGGAATTGATTTTTGGTATCACAATGGCAGAGGCATTAGTTGTTTTCTCGGCTCTTCTTTTGTTTTTAAGCCTTGTTTTTTTTGTTGTGTCGTTAAAAGAGAAGTCAATCTAGACGTTTTACGTTGTTAACAGGGAAATGACTTTTGGAATTGAATCTACATGCTAGCGTCACTCTTGGATTAACTATCCTTGCACTTTTTTTATTTGCCCAGGAAAAAATTCGCCTGGAGTTTTCAAGCTTACTTATTCTTACCATTTTAGTTGTTTTCTTTAGCTTATTCCCATTTGTTAAAACGGATGGTCAAAGCATTGTTGCCGCTGATTTTTTTATAGGCTTCGGCCATGAAGCATTAATTGCAATTTCTAGTTTGATGATTTTAGGTAAAGGCATTGAAAAAACAGGCGCACTCAAACCATTAGCAAAAATGCTCTCGCAGTACTGGTCTAAATCACCGGCTTTAACTTTTTTGCTTACGCTTATTATTAGCGCAATTTTAAGTGCATTTGTTAATAATACACCTATCGTGATTATGCTTATTCCTATAATAATCTCTGTTGCGATAAGCAATAAAACACCACCATCTAAATTATTAATTCCTCTAGGTTTAACGACAATTATTGGTGGTATGGCAACAACTATTGGAACATCAACTAACTTATTGGTGGTTTCACTTGCAAATGAGATAAGCGGGATACACTTTAATATGTTCGATTTTGCATTACCGGTTATGGTTGTTGGCGGAATTGGTATTTTACTTTTATGGGGTGTCGCACCGTACTTCTTACCGGATAGAAATATCGATTTAAACAATACTCGGCAGCGGTTATATAATGCTGTTATTTTTTTAACGGATAAAAGTGTTACTGAAACCATCGATGTTCGTGATGTACTTGAAAAAACCTGTCACGAAATGCAAATCCATAAAATATTACGCGGTAAAAATCAATATATTATCCCAATGCCTACTGTTGAATTACGCGCGCAAGACAAACTTATTGTGAGTGGCACAGCTGAAAAGCTAAAAGAATTCGAGTCGACGCTAAAAGGTAAACTGCATAATATTAATAATGAAGGCGAGCTACTTGAAGGTGAATACGAAGCGCAAGAAGATGATCAGGTCTTAGCTGAAATTCTTGTAACGGGTGGCTCTATTTTACATAACCGTTCAATAAAACAGGCTCGCATTGCAGAAAACTTTAACGTAATCGTGCTTGCCATTCATCGTTTACATCATTCATCGCAGCGTATTTCTGAAAAACTGAGTAAAATATCCATGCGTCGGGGTGATATCTTATTAGTGCAAGGCAGTCGTGATAGTTTGCGATTAATTAAAGACGATACCCGGTTGCTGGTTCTTGATTATATGATTGATTATGTTTCCGGGCGTAAAGGTAAATTGGCTTTATTTATTATGCTCGGTGTTGTTTTGTTTGCCGCGTCTGGATTATTACCCATTGCGGTTAGCGCACTTGTCGGTGTTGTTACCATGCTGGCGACCAGATGTTTAAACTGGCGAGATATTGGTAAGGGTTTAAGTGCACAGGTTATTCTGATTATCGTGGTAAGTTTAGCATTAGGGCGAGCCTTGATTGATACCGGAGGCACAGATTATTTAGCCGATGCTTTTATAGGTATAACGCAAGGCCTGAGTACAGTTTATATTTTATCATCATTATTGTTTTTAATGGCGGTTATTACCAATGTGGTTTCAAATACTGCTGCGGCGATTGTAGGAACACCGATTGCAATAACCATTGCTCAACAATTGGGTTTACCGCTAGAACCCTTTATACTGGCCGTTCTTTTTGGTGCGAATATGAGTTATGCAACTCCCATTGGATATCAGACCAACTTGCTTATATACAGTGCTGGAGGCTACAAATTTAGTGACTTTCTTCGTTTTGGTATTCCGCTTACACTCATAATGGCTGTTGGGTTTATCTATGTTTTATCGTTTATATACAGTTTGTGAGTGTTTTAGTAATGAATAGTCCTGCTTTATCTATTTTAAATAATACTTTTGGCTATTCGTCTTTTAGAGATAATCAGCAAAAAATTATTGATCAGCTTATTGCTGGTAATGATGCCATTGTATTAATGCCCACCGGTGGGGGTAAGTCCTTATGCTATCAAATTCCTGCGATAGCACGAAAAGGCGTGGGTATTATCGTCTCACCTCTCATTGCCTTAATGCAGGATCAAGTTGTATCGTTAAAGCCATTAGGTGTTAAAGCCGCTTTTTTAAATTCAACGTTGGATGCTCAGGCGGCTGCACAAATTGAACAGCAATTATTAAACGGGCAAATCGATCTGTTGTATGTTGCTCCGGAACGCTTAATGACCGAGCGATTTTTATCACTGCTAGATAATGCACCATTAGCCTTGTTTGCGATTGACGAGGCTCATTGTGTTTCACAGTGGGGGCATGATTTCAGGCCGGAATATATACAGTTATCCATCTTGCATCAACGCTATCCAGATGTGCCTCGTATTGCTTTAACCGCCACAGCCGATGAAGCGACTCGCCGGGAAATTATTAGCCGCTTAAATCTGGATGCTTCAAATTTATATGTTTCAAGTTTTGATCGACCGAATATTTGTTACCGGATTTCTCAAAATCAGGGTAATGCTCGAGAGCAGTTATTACGTTTTATTCGTAATGAACATGAGGACGATGCCGGTATTGTATATTGCCTGTCGCGTAAAAAGGTTGAGCAAACCGCTGAATGGCTACGTACTAAAGGATTAAATGCGCTTCCATACCATGCTGGTCTGGCGATAGAAGAACGGCAAAATAACCAGCATCGTTTTTTGACCGAAGACTCTATTATTATCGTTGCAACCATTGCCTTTGGGATGGGAATCGATAAACCGGACGTACGCTTTGTGGCGCATTTAAATTTACCCAAAAGCATTGAAGCATATTATCAGGAAACGGGCAGGGCAGGGCGCGATGGTCAGGCAGCCAATGCCTGGATGATGTACGGCCTTCAAGATGTCATTATGTTAAAGCAAATGATGCAATCGTCCAATGCAGACGAATCGCACAAACGAGTTGAACACCATAAACTTCAGTCTATGTTGGGTTTGAGTGAAATGACGACTTGTCGGCGACAGGCATTACTAAAATATTTTGGTGATACCCTTGAACAGGCTTGTGGGAATTGCGATACCTGTTTAATGCCGGTTGAAACATGGGATGCGTCGATTGTTGCACAAAAAGCCTTATCATGTGTCTACAAAACCGAACAGCGCTTTGGCGTAAACTACTTGGTTGATGTGTTGGTAGGCAAAGATAACGATAGGATAAAACAATTTGGTCACCACAAATTAAGCCTATTTGGTATTGGTGGTGAATTAAATACAACACAATGGCGAAGCGTTTTTAGGCAACTGATTGCACGCAATCTTCTGTCGGTTGATGTTGAAGGCTTTGGTAGTTTACATTTAACGGAACAATGTCGAGCTGTGCTTCGAGGTGAAGAAACATTAATGCTTCGCAAAGATAGCAAACAGGAAAAAGCACAACAAAGTGGCCGTAAAGCCAGGAATACGGTTAAAGAAAAAGATGCATCATTATGGGAGGCCTTGCGTGCCTGCCGTAAACAACTGTCAGATGAGTTAAATGTACCCCCCTATGTTATCTTCCATGACGCGGCATTAATGGAAATGGTTGAACGACAGCCGCTAACAAAAGATCAGTTCTCTAAAATCACTGGAGTAGGTGATAAAAAGCTGGCTTCCTATGCTGACATCTTTTTATTGGTAATTAAAGAACAGCTAGACAAAAACCTTTCTGAAAATAGCGGTGATACAACCGAAGAAACTCTACGACTATTTCGCTCCGGCATGAATGCGGTAACGATTGCAGAAAAACGGAATTTAAAATCGTCAACAATCTACAGCCACCTTGCGAAGTCGATTGAACTAGGTGATATTGAGCTACAAAAAGTTGTTGAGTTAAGCGGCGCCGAAATAAAGCTTATTCAAAATGCCTTTATTTCATTTACCGATGAAACCAGAAAATTAAAGCCTGTATATGATGCGCTTGAAGGTGAATTTGATTACCATTTATTAAAATGTGTACAGGCGTCACTTGAAGTGAATTAGTTATAATATCACTGCTGTCCCGTTAACTTTAAGCCCCTGCTTTGAAATATAGAAAGCCTGGTCATTGCGAGCGATAGCGCGGCAATCTTGCTGGAATATA
>CAZDEC010000012.1:0-62486 GCA_964504295.1 uncultured Thioalkalispiraceae bacterium | reverse complement strand
ACCCTCCCTTTTAGCTTCAGGTTATTAAAGGGAGGGGTATAGTATTATTTATGATGTTAAGGTTAAGGGGCAATATCTATTTTACTGTTTACGAGTAGCTTATTTGAACCCGCAACACTTAGATGGTCATCGTCAAAGTAGAGAGAAACACCTTCGAATACCGTAGGACAATAGCCAGCTTTGCAAAATATTTTAAATGGCTTGATTGCATATAAATTATCCCCATACGGAAGAGAATCAAGTCTGTTAATTATTGTACTGTTCCTTTTGAAGTAATATTCAGATGTTGTTGTTTTTTCTAGATCAAGTAATGTTTTACCGCCGAAAATAGAAAACGGTGTTAATATCTTGCCTACATGTACAGGTAATTCAGGTATCGGGTACAGTATGTATACCGTTTTTCTTGCTTTTAATAGGCGATCTACGATTTTATTAAAACTCTTCCAGTAAATTTCTCTTGCTGCTTCAGGTGTTAAATTTTTATATGTCGCTGTAAGTTCATTTACAGGATTGTAGTTTGGTAATTCGGGATATGAGTCAAGCTGTTGGCCAAACAAAAACATATTATACCTGAAACCTAATAAAACATTCTGAATCGATTTATTATTTTCTAAATACTTAAGGGCATCTTTTATCCATTTTGAGCAACCAGGTTCATTAACATCAAACAATAACGCAGGTGGACAAGCACTAAAGCTCAAATGTATTAAGCCAATATCAGCAGGCTGAAGTAGCTTGGCTAGAGCATAAGCAGGCTCAACTACATGGCTGTCCCCAAAGCTCGCCCATGTGATATTACTACCTAAATATTTACATGCTTCACTGGGCTTCAAATATTCAAGCCCTTTGGTATGGCACTCTTTTCTCATTGGACTAAATTTAACAGTTGAAGCATAAGTATTACTAACAAAGCGACTTTCAAAGCCTTTGTAAAGGTAACCAGATAAACCTATGGATATAAACAGCACAATGGATATAAATGAAAGCCAAAAAATATATGTACGAGAATAGGCAGATTTATTACGAAATGGTTTCTCAACGAATTTATAACTGAGATATGACAAAACAAAGGCGACAGCAATAGCTGCAATAAACATTATTGGTTCTGGCTTACCAATAGTTTTTAGTCTTAAAAACGCAAATAATGGTTGATGCCATAAATATAGTGAGTACGATATTAGCCCTATAAAAACGAAAAGTTTGGACGACAAAAAACGTCCAACATAGGTACTTTCATTACTAAAGGCAATAATTATTCCTGTGCCAATTACTGGAATTAATGCGTAAAAACCAGGGAATGGTGTTTGTTCACTGAAAAAGAATATGGCATAAAAAATAAATAGTAATCCTATAACACAAATAATTTCTCTTACCGACTTCTTCATTTCGATATTATTTAAGTTAAAAAAAGCAATCAAAGAACCAAAAAACAACTCCCAGGCACGGCTAAAAATCAGGTAAAAGTTTGCATCTTCTTTGCCGGTGACAGATAAATACTGTGAAAAAAATAATGAAATCATGGACAGTAAAGCAATTACAGCAAAAATGCGTTTTTTCCCAAAAGACCAAAGAACCATCAGCATAATAGGGAAAAATATATAATATTGTTCCTCAACAGCTAAGCTCCAAGTATGCAATAGGGGTTTTTCATCGGATGCAGTAGCAAAATAACCGCTAGTCAGGTAAAAAAATACGTTTGATAGGAATGTAGCTACAGAAACAAGGCTTTGAGAATACACCCTCAATAAATAAGATGGCATTAAAACAAAAGCAGCTATCGTTGTTATGAGTAAAACAACGCTTAAAGCAGGAAGGATCCTTCGGGCGCGTCGCTCATAAAAATTTATAATTGAAAACTCGTTCCTATTTAATTCATTTATGATAATTGACGTAATTAAATATCCGCTGATAACAAAGAAAATATCAACACCAATATACCCGCCACTAAAACCAAATCCTCCTCCATGAAACAATATTACAGGCAAAACGGCTATAGCCCTGAGTCCGTCAACTTCTTTTCTATACTGCAAACCGAAACCTCTTTATTATTGAATTCACCACCACTATGGCTCTAGTGCGTATAGTCGTTATTTTTGAGCTTGCTAAAACAGAGCTTTTGCGTGATGGTTGATTAGCACTCATCCAGCGAATAAGCTTACCTGAATTTATGCTGATAAAATACAATTGTGTGACTGACTTCATAACTTCAGGAATCAAAACGAATATTTTACGGGTATATACTATTAATATTTTTCAAGTATGACTAGGATGAGTTATTGTAGTGTACATGTTAATTGACAAGTGCTGTTGAAAACTGAATACTTAACCTTCAACAAGACGTACATTACAAATGTTTTCGAATTTCGATATTTTACCTAATTCTTTAAGGTGGCTGTAATATGAGTTTAATCAATCGTTCATTTTTCATAATGGGTCTTTATTTGCTTACAGGTAGTGTGTATTCACAAACAATATTAAGCAACGATGTAGAGACTGATACTTTAAACACAATTTTTGATGTTAATCAGTATGGTGGCATCGGTATTGGAATTTCTGAAGATGTTGCTCACTCAGGAACTAAATCGATAAAATTATCTTATACGAAAGATGAGCAAGGCGTTGAACTAAGAGTGGCACCCTTTGCGCCAACGGTTTCTTTGTATACCAGAAAGTACGAATACTATTCTTCAAGTTGGGCTAAAAACTGGCCAATCGGACTTAAAACATCACGTTTTTTTACAAAAAGTGATTTTACAGCGGGACCACAACCGACTGCAAGTGCATATATGTCTGAGAAATTAATATGGCAGTCATACAATGCCACATGTCAGGAAGACTTCGCCTACGGACTGAATAATGCAGTATATGATTTAGACCTAAAGGCAAACTACCAACCATCTCAGCTATTTAAAAATGGGCTCCCATATATACGTACAAATCACTGGTATAAGTATGAAACTTGGATGGTATTAAATTCTGGAGTCGATGTGCCGGATGGGGTTTTAAAGGTATGGATTGATGATGTGCTTGTGTACTCTAATGTAAATCTTAAGTTCAAATCAAGCACCCGTGGAGTGCCAAATGGTACAGGATGGCAAACGATGTGGTTTGGTGGTAATTATTCTGGTGGGCCTTGCGGAGATCCCTCTGCACAGTTAGATCGATATATAGATGATGTGTATCTCTCTACAACACTAGACAGAAAAAACCCATCAAGTCCCGTACAGCAATAATTATATGTTATCTGTAGCGCTGGCTCGGTTAGGACGATTACTTAGCTTAGTAATTGTCTGAGGCTCTGCAGATCTTCAAAGTGTTCATAGAGTTTCATTCCTACACAAATAGGGTTTATGTGCCAGGCTCAAGCCGTTGGAACGGATCTATTCCACTTAAATTTTAGTACGCCAAATAATTTAGTCAGCCGCTAGAAAACCATATCATATTAATTATAAGCTAGCTCCCCACTAAAAATAGAAAATTTTTTGGGGGGGGTATTTGGGCTAATATTTTTTAGCATACGCTTGTCTTAAACGGATTTATCATTTCCATTCCTTCAATTTATTACGCATAGTTTGAAAGTAAGTCTATTCTGCCAATAGCTTTATTGTAGGTTCGTTTTCGGGCTGGGTGGGGGTGGGGCTTGTTCAAAAATGGACGTTATTCTATACGCAAGAAATCAGCTACGTGGAGTTCTTGCTGTTAAATTATCAGAACATTCGAAGTCTCTAACTGATATCACCATACAACTTTGTATAACAAAGAAAACGTCAAATATTGGATGCTGTGATGAAGCTTGGACAAAATTGTTATTTGGTTATGTTATGTAGGAGGTATACTTTTATCCAGAGCATTAAAGATTTAATTGATTTTATTTAAATAAATCCATATAGTTAGGTTGTATCTAGTATTATTGTAAATTTTATGGGGTCTTTTGTAGACAAATAATCTAAATACTAGATAAAAAAACAAGAAAAAATAATAACAACCACTTAAAAATCGCTTATTGCGATATTTAATACACACCTCAATAAGAGAGAATACGTGATTGATTTCATGTTTTAACAGAATATTAGGTAATTATTGTGAACCTATGCTCATTTTCACTCATCGAGTCTATTCGGTTGTCTTTTTCTGCTCTATATTCATTGATAGCAACAGTAATGATTTTGTGAGAGGTTTAGAAAAATGATTGTAGGTTCTGTCAAAGTAGTTAAGGTTACGGCACTTATTGTATTTATGTTTACGCTAGTTAGCTGTGGTGGCGGTGGTGGTGGTATTGATACATCGGGGCATCCATCAACAGGGGCGGGTTTATCTTCCTCCGGTAATTCAAGTAGTACAGTTGCCAATACACCAGCTGCTGGTGTATCTAGTGCTATTACAGAAGCGGGTAGTCCCAATATATTTAATGGGACTGGCGCGGCTACGTTAAATTGGGATTCACCAACGACCTATACGGATGGCTCTGCCCTTGTAAATCTGGCTGGTCACAATGTTTATGTTTATAATGAAAGTGGATATGTGAAAATTAAATCGATTACTAATCCAAGTGTTTCTGAGTATTTAGTTGAAAGCTTGTCTGTTGGTACATATACATTTGTTATAACTGCATTTGATGGTGATGGGGCTGAAAGTGCATTTTCAAATTCAAAGACTTTTACTATTAGTTAATTATTAATATTTCAATGTAGTCTTACATGAATCCCCTAGGAGTGAATGCTGTATATTCTTAACACTAGGGGATTTTTTTGTCCTTGATATTTTCAAATGGATTCATTTTCTTTAGTTTTTACGCCTATCCTGTTAAAAAATTATCAAAATTTAGTTAGGTTTTAACTCAGTTTTTGGGTTATATGGCTATATTTTAAAGCTTTTCTATTTTTAAATTGCAAATCGTTTGATAAAAATAGCTCTACAAGCTAATTCAGACTTGAGAAATGAGTAAATAGTCTTTAGAATTCGCCGACATATACGTTTTAAATATTTCTCATTTCCTTAGAGGTTGTTAGGAAAGAGGGCTTTTAGATATAAACTCTGGCCGTGCGTACGTGATTTAGCAGTAAAAATTGCGTCACACGGCCGTAGTCATTTGGAGGAAACAAGGTATCGCAACAAAGACAACACGCATTAATGAGGATATTCGAGTACCCGAGGTACGAGTCATTGATGATGCAGGAGAGCAGCTGGGTGTTATACCCACCGCAGAAGCACTTGAACTAGCTGAAACTAAAGAGCTGGATCTCGTTGAAGTCTCTCCCGATGCCAAACCACCCGTTTGCCGCATTATGGATCATGGTAAATTCTTGTTTGAAGAAAACAAGCGTAAACATGCGGCAAAGAAGAAGCAAAAACAGGTTCAGGTGAAAGAAGTAAAATTCCGACCCGGAACCGAAGAAGGGGATTATCAGGTAAAACTACGCAACCTGATACGTTTCCTTAGTAATGGAGATCGTGCCAAAGTGACTCTACGTTTTCGTGGTCGCGAAATGGCACATCAGGATCTGGGCATGAAGTTATTAAAACGAGTGCAAGCAGACCTGGAAGAACAGGGCACCGTCGAACAATTTCCAAGAATGGAAGGTCGACAAATGGTCATGGTTCTGTCTCCGAAGAAGAAGTAGCCGGGAAAATAATTTTTCGAGCTATATATTTTAACTTTAAATATAGAATGCGGAGTATCTAACGATGCCAAAAATTAAAAGTAATAGTGGCGCGGCAAAACGTTTTAAGCGAACAGCTTCAGGCGGATTCAAGCGTGCACAGTCTCATAAACGACATATCCTTACCAAGAAAAGTACCAAGCGTAAACGTCAGTTACGCAGTATTTTGCAAGTACATGCTGCTGATCGAGCAACTGTACGTCAAATGTTACCTTATAGTTAAGCGGAGTAAGCGAATATGCCAAGAGTAAAACGTGGTGTGACCGCTCATGCGCGTCATAAAAAAATATTAGATCAAGCAAAAGGCTACAAAGGACGTCGTAAAAACGTTTTTCGTGTTGCCAAACAGGCGGTTACTAAAGCCGGTCAATATGCTTACCGAGATCGTCGTCAACGCAAACGTCAATTCCGTGCTTTATGGATTGCGCGTATCAATGCCGCGGCACGTCTTAATGGTTTAACCTATAGCCGATTTATTAATGGCTTAAAGAAAGGCGCGATTGAAATTGATCGTAAAGTGCTTGCTGACATCGCCGTGTTTGATGCAGCTGCTTTTGCAGCCATTGCAGAACAAGCTAAAGCCAATCTGTAAATATTGCGACGGCCTTAATCATTGATTAAGATTGTCTGCAGACTCTAAAAGGGAGGCTTTGCTAAAGCCTCCCTTTTTGTTTTTTAAAATTAATAAAAGAAGCTCAAACCGTGCAAGCAGAACTCGATAAACTAATCAGCAATGCAACCAACACAATCTCATCCGTTACTGATGTGAAAGCACTTGACGATATTCGTGTGCAATATTTAGGTAAAAAAGGTGAAATCACCGCGCGTATGAAGTTGCTGGGTTCCCTTTCAGCAGAAGAACGCCCCAAAGCCGGGCAGGTTATCAACCAGGCTAAGCAACAAATTCAAAAAATACTCGAAGCTAAAAAAACCGAGTTAGAAGTTGCCTTTTTAAATGAGCGACTGGCAAAAGAAAAAGTCGATGTCACCTTGCCGGGGCGCTCGATTCCGCCGGGTGGTTTGCATCCGGTTACCCGTACTATGCAGCGTATAGAAAAACTTTTTTCACAAATGGGGTTTAGTGCCTCGTATGGTCCCGAAATAGAAGATGACTATCATAACTTTGAAGCGCTGAATATTCCCGAATTGCATCCTGCCAGAGCGATGCACGATACGTTTTATTTTAACGACAAAACGGTATTACGAACACATACATCACCAGTACAAATTCGGGTAATGGAACAAACCGAGCCACCGATTCGGGTGATTGCACCGGGGCGAGTGTATCGTTGTGATTCCGATATTACCCATACACCAATGTTTCATCAGGTAGAAGGCCTGGTGGTTGATGAGATGGTTACCTTCTCCGATTTAAAAGCCTTATTAATCGATTTTTTACAGTTGTTCTTTGAACGTGAAGATTTAGAAGTACGTTTTCGTCCTTCGTATTTCCCGTTTACCGAACCATCAGCAGAAGCGGATATTCAGTGTGTGATGTGTAGCGGCGAAGGTTGTCGGGTGTGTAGCCATACCGGCTGGTTAGAAGTACTCGGTTGCGGCATGGTGCATCCGAATGTCTTTAAGTCGGTTAATTACGATACCGAAAAATACACCGGCCTGGCGTTTGGTATGGGCGTAGAACGATTAGCCATGTTGCGTTACGGGGTAAACGATTTGCGTTTGTTTTATGAAAACGATGTGCGGTTTTTGAAGCAGTTTAAATAAGGCCATCATTGCGAGCGCAGCGCGGCAATCTTAAAGAGAAGCGGAATGCTCAACAAGATTGCCGCGTCAGTATTAAAAATAAATTTTAATACTTCCTCGCAATGACAAGTAATGAAGTTAGATGGTGTCATATCCGTGCAGGAAAGACGGTTAAGGTAGGTAGTGGCTGTTTTCTGGAAATGATGTGCGGTTTTTGAAGCCGTTTAAATAAGGCCGTCATTGCGAGCGCAGCGCGGCAATCTTAAAGAGAAGCGGAATGTTCAACAAGGTTGCCGCGTCAGTATTAAAAATAAATTTTAATACTTCCTCGCAATGACAAGTAATGAAGTTAGATGGTGTCATATCCGTGCAGGAAAGACGGTTAAGGTAGGTAGTGGTTGTTTTCTGGAAACGATGTATGTTTATTGAAACAGTTTAAATAAGGCCGTCATTTAAAGTAGTTAGAATAATGCTGTCATTGCGAGCGATAGCGCGGCAATCTTAAAGAGAAGAGGAATGCTCAACAAGATTGCCGTGTCAGTATTAAAAATAAATTTTAATACTTCCTCACAATGACCGAGTATCTAAGTTTATCTTTTCTTCTTCGTGTTATTGAGAGTTGTTTATTAATAACTCGAATGTATACTTTAGTGCCTTCGTGGTTAAACATTTTCTTGATATAAGGTTTAAAAAATGAAATTTAGTGAACAATGGTTGCGTGAATGGGTTAACCCCGATATTGATACTGCCGCCTTACAGGAACAACTTACCATGGCCGGGCTGGAAGTCGACGGTTGTGAAGCCGTTGCCGGTACATTTACAAAAGTAGTTGTGGCTGAGGTTCTAGAGGTAACGAAGCACCCTGATGCAGATAAATTAAATGTCTGCCAGGTGAATGTAGGTGAAGCCGATGCGCTGCAAATTGTCTGTGGTGCAGCCAATGTACGGGTTGGTTTAAAAGTGCCTGCCGCATTAGTCGGGGCAAAATTACCCGGCGACTTTAAAATTAAAAAATCAAAATTACGTGGTGAGCCATCGCATGGCATGCTGTGTTCAACAAAAGAGTTGGGTTTAGAAGCGCAAGCCGATGGTTTGATGGAATTGCCTGTCGATGCGCCTGTTGGTTCGCCCATAGAAGACTATTTAAAGTTAGACGATGTTAGCATCGAGCTGGACTTAACCCCCAACCGTGGCGACTGCCTGAGTATTGCCGGTATTGCACGAGAAGTGGGTGTTTTAAATAATCTGGAAGTGACGGCGCTAGAAATTAAGCCCGTGACAGCCAGTATCACAGATACTTTTAAGGTTAGCGTACAGGCCGTGCAGGCGTGTCCGCATTATGTTGGCCGGGTGATTAAAAATGTTAATCCAGGTGCCGTAACACCGCTTTGGATGCAGGAAAAACTGCGTCGCAGTGGTCATCGAAGCCTGGGGCCGTTAGTGGACGTCACTAATTATGTTCTGCTTGAGCTAGGTCAACCCATGCATGCCTTCGATCTGGATAAATTAAACGAACAAATCATTATTCGCGAAGCAAAGCAAGATGAAAAAATAACCCTGCTTGATGAACAGGAAATTAAACTTAACGAAGGCACCTTGTTGATAACCGATGCCACTGGCCCGATTGCGGTTGCCGGTATTATGGGCGGGGCAAGCACCGCTGTTGGGGACAGCACAAACAATATATTCCTCGAAAGTGCCTTCTTTACACCGCTTAACGTGACAGGCAAGGCGCGCAGCTATGGTTTACATACTGATTCATCGCATCGGTTTGAGCGTGGTGTGTCGTTTGAATTACAGGTCGACGCGATTGAGCGCGCAACGGAGCTACTTTTAGCCATTACAGGCGGCGAAGCAGGGCCGTTAACGGAATTAAGCTCAGCAGCATATCTGCCCAGCAGAACGCCGGTTAAATTGCGCCTTGAGCGGCTCTCAAGGGTGCTCGGTGTAGCATTTGACGCGGAGTTTGTCGAAACTAGCCTTACTCATTTAGGGATGGATTTTAAAACGACCAGCGATGGCTGGGATGTCACTCCACCTGCAGCGCGTTTTGATATCGAAATCGAAGAAGATTTAATCGAAGAAATGGGCCGACTCTACGGCTACGATAATATTCCGCAAACCAGCGCGTCATCACGTTTAAAAATGTCACCGGTAAAAGAAGCGGTGGTGGGTATGGACTTAGTCCGGCAAACTCTAGTTGATCGTGGTTTCTATGAAGCGATTACCTACAGCTTTATCGACCCGGCATTACAAGCACTAGTAGACCCACAAAGTGAGCCGATTGCCCTCGCAAACCCAATTTCTGCCGATATGGGGGTAATGAGAACAAATTTATGGGCTGGTTTGTTAGATTCTTTGCAATATAACTTGAATCGCCAACAAAATCGTTTATGCTTATTCGAGTGCGGTCTTAAGTTTTTAAGACAAGATAATGAAATTAAACAAAAATTAGTTATTGCGGGTGTTCTGAATGGCGATGTATATCCAGAACAATGGGCTGTTAGCAACCGCAAAGTAGACTTTTTTGATACCAAAGGACATGTTGAAGCATTGCTTGGGTTAACGGGGAAAAGTTCAGAATTTACTTTTAAAGTAGATTCTCATCCAGCCTTACATCCTGGCCAGTCAGCCGCGATTTATTTCGGTAAAAATGAGAAAAATCAACAACATGTCGGTTGGGTAGGGGCTTTACACCCCGAGTTAAACAAGCAACTGGATTTATCATCTTCAACCTTTGTATTTGAATTAAATGCAGATATTTTTGAAGATAGTCGTATTCCAGGTTTTAACGCCGTATCAAAATATCCTGCAATTCGCCGTGATTTAGCTATTATTGTTGATGAAAATATTACCGCACAAAGAGTCATGGATACAATTCATGCGTCTTTTACAGATAGAGGTATCGATAATGGTACAAATATCGTTCAAGACTTAGAGTTGTTTGACGTGTATGAGGGCGAAGGTATTGATTCTGGTAGAAAAAGTCTCGGTTTGGGCTTGACCTTACAGCATCTTTCGCGCACTCTTACAGACGCTGATGTAGATTCAGAAATACAGAATGTGATCAGTACGTTGAACGACAAACTTGGGGCAACACTGAGAGACTAATAACCATGGCGCTAACGAAGGCAGACATGGCAGAACGTTTGTTTGAAGAACTTGGTTTAAACAAGCGTGAGGCAAAAGAAATCGTTGAGATGTTTTTTGAGCAGGTTCGGACTGCGCTCGAAAATGGACAACAAGTAAAACTTTCGGGTTTTGGTAACTTCGACCTGCGTGATAAGAAACAACGCCCAGGCAGAAACCCCAAAACCGGTGAAGAAATTCCTATTACAGCACGTCGAGTCGTTACTTTCCGACCAGGCCAAAAACTAAAGGCACGCGTAGAAGCATATGCTGGAACCCAGTCACAACAATGAACTACCGGTAATACCGGGCAAGCGTTATTTTACCATTGGCGAAGTCAGCGAACTTTGTAACGTAAAACCGCATGTATTACGTTATTGGGAACAGGAATTTCCTCAGTTAAAACCGGTTAAACGTCGCGGCAATCGTCGTTATTATCAACGCCAAGACGTGTTGATGATCCGTGAAATTCGTAGCTTACTTTATGAGCAAGGCTATACCATCGGCGGGGCACGTTTACAGCTGTCCGAAGAACAGTCGAAGGGCGGTAAATCCTTCGATCCTCAAGTGATAAAACACTTAAGAATGGAACTTGAAGAAGTAATGGATATTCTCCAAGATTAATCGAAAGGTTACGGTTTATATTTACACCCTTCTAGGGTAAGATTCACCACCTTTGTTGGTTCCCCCTTCAAAAATTGAAAACCCACTTTAAAACGGGGCGTAGCGCAGCCTGGTAGCGCACCGGCATGGGGTGCCGGTGGTCGGAGGTTCAAATCCTCTCGCCCCGACCATAATTATGATTATATAAATGATTCCTGTATTATATAATCTATATTTGTTTGTTGAAACAATGCAGCATTTCATTATTAGTGTAAATTTATTGAAGAGTATAAATGACAGTTAAAGTTTTCATTACAATTGACACGGAAGAAGATAATTGGGGTTCATTTTCGACGAATAATAATTCAGTGGATAATATTGATAAGCTACTCGTTCTTCAGAGTTTATTTGATAAATACAATGCAATTCCTACCTATCTAATAAATTACCCAGTTGCTACAACACCTTCAAGTATTAAAATATTATCTGAATTTCTTGAGCGAGGTGTTTGTGAAATCGGTACACATTGTCATCCCTGGAATACGCCACCCTTTAGTGAAGAGTTAAATGAAAAAAATTCGATGATGTCGAATTTGCCGTATGATTTATTGATAGCCAAAATGTGTAATTTACATGACGCAATTAAGATTAATTTTAAGACCTGCCCTGTTTCTTTTCGTGCCGGTCGTTGGGGCTTTAGTAATGACGTTGCTCGTTGTTTGTCTGAACTTGAATATAAAATTGATACATCAATATCGCCTTTTGTTGATTGGGCGTCATACCACGGGCCTAATTTCCGAGGTTCTGATACACACCCATACTTTTTTGATGTGAAAAATATTACTCAAGTTCTTACTGATGGTGAAATTCTAGAGGTGCCACCTTCGATTGGCTTTTTTCAGCCGAACCATATGTTATGTGATGCATTGTTTAATACATTAAAAAAACCACTATTTTCAAAATTTAGGTTAATTGGATTGCTTGATAAACTAAATATGCTAAATTTTCGTTGGCTATCACCCGAACTTTCGAATGGTGATGAAATGGTAAAATTAGCGAAACAATTTGTTAAATTAGACCACAAATTTTTAAATATGTCATTTCACTCGACAAGCTTACTTCCAGGCAAAAGTCCATTTGTACAAAACGAAAAAGATTTAACTGAATTTCTTTATAAAATTGAAGTATTCTTAAAGTATGCGGTTGATAATAATTTTGAATTTGCACCTATATCTGCTGCAACCAAATTTATGTGAATGGGTCGTTTAAAATGTTCTTTATTTTTAGATATGATTAGTTTAGAAAAGATAGTAAATAAAAATATTCTTTACAGAATTTTTGTTGTGAGACAATGAATGAAAGATATTAACGTTTGTCTTTGGGATGACGATAAATTTAAAAAAAATCAAGAACAATGGACGAATCTTTTAGAACGGTCAAGTTCTGACAAATTGTTTATGAGTTGGGAATGGCTGTCAACTTGGTGGGATATTTTTGCTGAACCAAATATGTCCTTAAGATTATTCGTTGCTCAAGACAGCTTTGGGAAATTAATGGGTATCGCACCATTTTATTTATCAACGGTAATAACGAAAAAAATCCATAGAACTAAACGTTTACAATTTATTGGTAACTGTTGGCGAGGTCAGCCAACGATGAGAACAGAGCTACTGGATTTTATTGTTGATAATGCTTGTTCTCGTGAAGTTATCGGAGCCTTGTATGAATATATAGATAGTTCAGCCGAATGGGATGAACTGGTGTTGTCGGATATGAATAAAAAATCTGAAACATTTCAAATTCTTTCTGAACAAAAGCTAATAAAAAATTCGTATTACCGTAGCGCGGAAGAATTTGAGTCTTATCATTTAAATATATTAGGAAATTTTACTGATTTTTGTTCTTTATTGGGTAAAAATACACGTCTTAAGTTAGTAAATCGTCGAAAACTATTGGAAACATTGGGGAAAGTTGAATTTCATGAAGTGACAGACGGAGATTTAAGTTCATCATTTGACTTGCTGAATTCTTTGCATAAACAGCGATGGGGAAACCCCGTTTTCGAAGGTAAGCGTTTACAATTCAATCGTACTGTTGCACAGTTAATGGCGCTAAAGAAGGGATTATTATTTTCTATTTTGACACTTGATGGAAAGCCAGTCTCGATTCAGTTTAATTATATATTAGATAAACATGAATATAACATCCAGGCAGGGTTTGACGAAGATTTTCATAAGAAAATATCCTTAGGTTATTTACACTTTGGTTATGAAATTGAGTCAGCCTTTAAAAAGAAACTTAAGGTTTATGACTTTCTGGCCGGCGAGGGGAAAAACACACAGTATAAAGCAAGATTAACAAGCTGCACCACAAAAATTGTCTGTATGCAAATAATTAGAAGTAATGTGTTAAAAATCCTATATCGATTATATGATTATTATTCTGGATTTCGTTAGATAGATTCAAGCTAATTTAGTAACAAAATAGATCCAGTTATCATTAGAATCGTTGTCGTTCAAGTTTAGTGTTTGTCCGTGCATATTAAATAGATCAATTACCTCGAAGCCAAGACTTGATAGTTTTTCTGCTTGCTTTTCTTTAGTTATGTAATATGTTAATAGTGAAAAATTATTACCAATGTCGTTTAATATGGCGTAATCATTTGTATCAACCTGTTCTTTTTTTAGTTTGGAATTATTATTAAGCTGTTGGATATAACTTATTATATTATTTATGAACTTTTTTGGATTAAGGTTGAATTTGAAGACCGGTTTTAGAGTAATGTTATGATAGTTTCTATTGTGTGTTGAGAAAACAAAAAGGCCGTCATTTTTCAAAACCCGAGAAATTTCATTTAAAGCGATTTCTCTATCTTCATTAGATATATAATCGAGACCATTATAAGAGAAAATAATAAAATCATAGCTATTATCTTTAAATTGACTTAAGTCTCTAACGTCGCAATGTATAAAATTTAGCTCGGGGTACTCAATTTTGCAATAATCAATCATTGATTCAGAGTAATCAATGCCGGTATATTCTTTTGTAAAATTACGCAAAAAATAGCTCGTTCGGCCTGCTCCACAACCTACATCGAGTATATTTTTATTAATAAAATAATCTCTATATTTAATAAAAATCGATACTTCGGGGCTTTGTAACAACGTATTACTGTATGAATTTACTCCTGCAGAGCTTGTGTATGTATCTTTGTTTGTAGATGACGACGACATTATTTACCTTAATTAGATGCAGTTAGAGTACGGTTCAAATAATTATAACTGGAACTAAGTATTTAAAGAATACATTTAGTTTTAGAAAGAGCAGTTTAGTATTATAACAAGATAAAAGTATTTAAATAAAGGTGTTTGTATTGATAAGTTCAAAATCTTCGGTTAATGTGCTGATTGTTGATCAAGCCGTTACTTTTGGTGGCTCGATAGTTGTTATGGCTAATATTGCAAATAACCTGAGTGAGGAATTTAGTTGTTCCGTTATTTACGAAATTCCGTCTCCAATGGCTAATTATTTATTTAATGGTAATGTGCATTTACATCGAATACATAACCTCATTGATTACCTCGTAGCAGGTAAAGTCAGCGCAAGCTTAGCATCAGTGCAAAATAAAAGGCTTAGAATATTATGTTTTAAAATATTTGCAATTGGTAAATACTTTACAAGTTTTTACCAAATATTTCGAATTGCACGAGTAATTCTTGCTGATAATATTGATATTGTTCATTCTAATAATTCTCGAGAGGCCATTTTAGCGGCTAAATTTTTGCGTAAGAAAATCGTACTTCATTTGCATGGAATCAGTGATATTAAAAAAGATCCAGCGAGAGACAAGGCTGATATTTATTTGTCAATATCGGAAAATGTAAAAGGCTTAGCGATTGAAAAAAACTATGATGAAAATAAAATTATAACATTACCTAACCCTGTTGTGAGTAGAAATGTAGATTTTATAAAGAAAACTTCATATATGAATAAATTCAGGATAAGTGAAACAGATAATATTTTCGGTATGGTGGGTCGTATTGTAGATTGGAAAGGTCAGTTAGAGTTTATAGATGCAGTGAAGATTGTAGTGTCTGAATTAAAAAATGTAAAAGTTCTTATTATCGGTGATGTTTCGGACGGAGCTGATCAATATTTTCTAGAAGTAAAATCTAAGATTATCCAACTTGGGTTACAAGATTACATTTATATAACAGGTTATATTGAAGATGTACAGAATGTAATGGCAACACTTAATTTGTTAGTGCATTGTTCGATTGAGCCGGAGCCATTTGGTTTAGTTATTACTGAGGCAATGGATCTAGGCATCCCTGTTATTGCAGCAAATATTGGAGCACCTCTTGAGATTATTAAGGACAAGAGAACGGGGTTTTTAGTTGATCCATTACATGCTGAGAAGATGGCTGAATTGATTATTCGTCTGCTGACGGATAAGAAACTTGCGCAAGTAATAGGGCAAAGTGGTAAGCGAGATGTAGCGAAACGATACAACATTACAACATATACTAACCAATTGACGGATATATATAAGGAATTAATAGCATAGTCGCTTTACAAGCGGCTTTTTTTATAACTAAAATTTTTAATTATGAAAATCGATTTGGGTTTATTAGCTTCCAGATAAAGCGAGGGATAATTTTTTTTATATTTTTTCTTAGATTGCCTGGTATTAAATCGGAAAAATTATTGACTATACGTAAAATGTTACCATGAATACTGTTATTATTTAATTTATGGTTGTATCCAAGATCTTTAGATGTAATATTGATATTAAAAAATGCACTTAATTTCTTAGCCGTTTCATCAGATTTATTTTTATAGTCGGAGTAGTTTATCTCAATGTAAGGTATGTTATATTTTTTGAGAGCTTTTTCGGCGGCTAATATATGGCTGTTTATTCGTTTGATAACATCCTTTTTACTTTGTTGTGTTGATGTACACCATTTCAATCTTAGGAAACTTTGATATATTTCATTGTCATCACGTTTTAATAACAATACTTTAGTAGTTTCAGCATTTAGCAATGGCCACCAATAACCAAGCGTGTAACATAGACGTGGATCTTTCCACATCCACGGGCTGTGATTATTGAAGTTTTCAACAAGCTGTTGATGTTTTGAGCTTTGGGGAAGTTTTGTAATAGCTTCTGCTTGTTCATTCGTTATTGCATCAAATAGCCAGGTATTGTCGTGGTAAAAATTTGCCTCTGAGAATATTTCGGTATTGCTTAGTATCAAGGGTTTTGCTTCCCAATACCCTGAAGGGTTATATTCATCCCCAGAGCGTAATTCATTTTCTGTATCGTCTGCTACAAAATAGTTATTACGGGAGAATATAGAGGCTGTCATGCTTGTGCCAGAACGCGGCATACCAACAATTAGAACATTTTTAGATATGTTATTGTTGGGCATTCAATGGCTTCTCATATAAATGAACAAAACGGTCTGTTTTGTGGAAAAATTTCTTCTTCCAAATATCTAAGGTATGATCATCATCAGGGTTACGCAATACGTCAGAGCTTCCGATTAACTTAAATCCCGCACTTTCTATATCTTTAATGGCCCATTGTTCATCAATTCGGTGTAGCTTAGGTGTCATGGTTTTACCTGTGCCAATTTTAGCAGCATGATCGATAATCAGTAGTCTGCCGCCAGGTTTTAATGCGGCGATTATTTGAGGGAAGAACTCATCATGTGATGTCATTATGATAGGATCTTTACGTGGTACGTAAATGTCGTGGTAACTTAGTCCAATAAATATCAAATCGACATCTTTTGGTAGATTCATATTTGCAAACTCACTATCAATACGAACCACATTTATTAGACGGTTGTTATTTAGTCGTTTCTCTAATTCTTTTTTTGAAAACCGTAAAAAAAGTGAATTGTTCTGTATAAATACTTTCCCCTTATTCCCGACTATGTAGTTAAATAATTCAGTGTAATAACCGCTGCCACCTAGCAGATCGAGGACTTTCATATCAGGTTTTATGCCTGATAAATTTAGTATATCAAGTGGTTTTCGGTTTTTATCGCTGCTTTTGTCATCGGTGAAACGATTTGGTTGGTAAAGAGATTGCTTATTGAGCGACATATCATCGAGGTTTTTAGTGCACCCAGTAAGCGTAATCGATAGCGCTGTGGTACAAACCAGAGTAAATATCTTCTTAAGCATAAATCACCCATATAAAATTAGTTGTATTGTAGAAATAGCCTGTTTTATAGAAATATTATGTAAAATACTAATTATATTGTTATTTAATATACAAAATTTAGTAAAATAATGGAATTGCTTTGGCATTATAACGGTATTATTTTATTTTTTCCCGTGTTTTGGGCTTTAAGTTGTTGAACATAAATAATTGTATTTCTCAATTATTAAGCTAAAGATGAACAAGGTCAAATAGCCTGTTAATAATTCTTGTATGTATTTTTTTGTTTCAGGGTGAATATCTTTTGTGAAAATTCAGGTAAACGAGGTGGTTTATTTGGATTTTGTGAGCTTATTTTCGTGAGTATAATCATTGGCGATAACTAGGAAATTTATGACTCCAAAATACAGAGCAGATATAGATGGATTAAGAGCAATTGCAGTCTTATCTATTATTTTTTTTCACGTGGGTATTCCTCTTTTTAGTGGTGGTTACGTTGGGGTAGATATATTTTTTGTAATATCAGGCTACCTCATTACCACTATTATCGTACGAGAAATTAATAATGATACTTTTTCTATTGCAAAGTTTTACGAACGGCGTTTCAGAAGAATTCTTCCTGCTTTAGTTGTTGTTATTTTTTTCAGTGTCCTTGTTGGTATTTTATTATTAAATCCAGCAAAACTAATTGAACTTGGTAAGAGTTTAGCTGCAACTGCAATTTTTTCGTCGAATATGTTGTTTTATTTTCAGTCGGGATATTTTGATGGAGCGTCTGAGCTTAAACCATTATTGCATACCTGGTCATTAGCTGTTGAAGAACAATATTATATTTTTTTTCCAGTATTCATGATTTTAATTTCAAAATATTTTTCAGGTAATTATTCAAAATGGTTAATTTTGATAGGATTAATATCATTTTTCGCAGCTATTGTAGGGATAAATATTGATGTCTCAGGAACCTTTTATTTATTGCCAACCCGTGCTTGGGAGCTGTTTATTGGCAGTATCCTGGCAATAACAATTCTACCTTCTCTTGAAAATCAATATATGCGGGAAATACTATCTATAACTGGGTTGGCTTTAATAGGTTTCAGTGTGTTTATATATACAATCAATACTGTTTTCCCAGGGCTATCAGCAGTCCCGCCTACTATCGGTAGCGCACTAATTATTTATTCAGGAATTAATGGAGAGTCATTTATAACTAGAATGTTAAGTTTCCGGCCAATAGTATTTATTGGTTTAATCTCATATTCTTTATATCTTTGGCACTGGCCCATTATTGTATACACAAAATATTATTCAATTGTTGATTTAACTAATACTGAAATTATTGTGATGTTGAGTGTCATTTTAATTCTTTCCATTATCTCATGGCATTATATAGAAAAGCCCTTTCGAACTAAGAAAGTTTTACCTAGTAAACGAGATATCATTATCGTTTCTGTTCTACTTTCATTTGTTATTTTTTGTATGGGAATCAGCCTGATATTAAATGATGGTTTTCCAAATAGATATAAAGTTGAGGCTGTCAAAAATATGGCTAGATTTGACCCTGAATGGATGAAATGGAGAACGTGTGAAGCTAAAATGAATAACACATTTAGAAAAGAGTACCTTTGTGATATTGGAGGAAACAATAAAAAATATAGCTTTATTCTATGGGGAGATTCACATGCTACGGCTCTAGCATCTGCAGTTGATTTAAGCGCAAAAAAATATAATATAAAAGGAAAAATAATTACGAAATCTGCTTGCCCACCACTGCTTTCAATCGAAAGAGAGAATAGAAGTACATGTAATAAATTCAACGAGGCTACATTAAAATATATTTCTCAATCACCCGAAATAAAAAAAGTTTTTCTGGCTGCAAGATGGGCATTATCAACAAAAGGTACTCGATATAAAAGAGAGTCGGGTAAATCTGTTAAATTGGTGGATTTACTCTCACCGGGGCAATCTTCAAGCACTAATATAGATTTATTTGAGATTGGATTAAGACGAACGGTTGCTAAATTACAGGATTTTGGAAAGTTAGTTGTTCTAGTAAAACCTGTTCCCGAAATTGGTTATGATGTACCTGCAGCCAATTATATTTCAGTTATTACTGGACGTGATGTGAATGCTATTATTTCTCCAAAAATTAATGAGTTTGCTGCGAGAACAAAAGATGTCAACAATATATTCTTGAGACTTAAAAATAGGGAAGATATTCAAATAGTAGATCCATCAAATTATTTGTGTAACGATGTACATTGCAGAGTTGTTTCTGAAAAAAAACCTCTATACCGTGATGACGATCATCTTTCAACCTATGGCTCAGTGTATATTTCAGAGGTATTTGATGTGGCGTTTGAAAACTTGACGCATATAAAGAAATAGTGTGAGAGTTGAAGTTTATCTCTGGATACATGGTTAATTTATCGTTAATTTAAAAAGAATATTTACTGGCTTATATCATTACTTTCGATTATTGATTTTGTGATGGCTGTATAGAGGCATTCCCTAGAGCGAATAGATGAAAAGGTATGATCGGCATTATTTATTCGAATACTTGAGAAAAGATTTTTTTTTGTATATTTTTTAATGCTGTCACCTGCCTGAGATATCAGAATTTGATGGCCTGGGTCACCTTGTGAATATATAAGTGTTATTGATATATTTTTATACCATAGTAATTCGAGGTCTTTTTCTAAAACGGTCTTAATTCGTAGATTTAAAAGGTTTAATAGTTTAAGTGTGATGTTTTTTACTTTTTTTATGGTGTAGAAAAGCATGAAGCAGGATATGGTATAAATTTTCTTTGGGTTTGTTAATAGTGCCCCCCACTTTTTAAAATTAAGAAATTGACTTTGATAATAGACCTGATCAATTTCAGTTTGTGGGTTTTGTGACGATAACATTGTGTGCTCATCATTTTGTTTGTAGTAAAACGTTTCGGGGTTAATAATGATTAATTGGCTTAATTTGTTACTAGATGAATTTAATGCAGCATGAAATATATTATGTGCGCCTGCACTAATGCCACACAGTGCAATTTTTTTATGTGGTAAGTATTTATCAATATAATCTATTGTACTATTGATATCTTGTGTGGCGCTCAATGGATATTCATTAGGGGGATCTACATGATAATTAACGGCGCTATCTCCAAGATTGCTTATATCAATTCGAAGTGTCGATACCCCGTATTTAGCTAAGGCGCGGGCAGTATCGACATGGATATGGTTTGGTCCAACATGATGTGCGGCGCCTGTATTTACAAAAACCATAATAATACTCAGGTCTTGATAAGTTGGCGTTGTTAAGACAGAAAATATTTTGTTATTGGTGTTTATATTTATGATGGTTTCTTTATATTCTTCATGCTCGTAATTTGTTGTATGATTTGTATGTAGGTGAGGGTTAATTGAGCTGCCTATTTTCAATTGATTTACCCAGTTAGTAATAAAGTCTATATTTGAATGAGGTATTGTTGACAGTGTTACTTGTTTTACCATGTTGTCTAAACCATCAAGATATACTTGATCATCTTTAACTTTAGCCCAAACGGGAGTTTTGGTTTTATTACTGAGATCAGCACTGTTAATTGTTAATATATTTTCAATTAGATCAATATTTATATCGGACAGTTTAATGTTTTTGATTTTATTTTGTGTTTCAACTGAAAAAGGGTATCCACCACCTTCCATAGCATAGTTTGTAGGCGATATATCTTTTTTGTATAAAACAGAATCAAGTAACTGAATGCTTCGGATAAAAGCTTTACCTTTAGTATGTGGGTACCAAAGGATAGCAGCTTTAACAGGTGTTTTTTTTAGAACCTCAGATAATATTAAACAGCCCGATCGTAGTGCAATAAATATTGTTTCGTTAATATTAAACTTTTTAAATAAGTGATTATTAATTGCAGTTGGTGTGTTAAGCCATTTATTCCATAGACCGGAATCTTCCAGATTGCCAGAAGAATTACCCATTCCTAATGGATCGTAACGAATACTATGAAATCCTGATTGAGCTAATTTTTCAGACAATAGCTTTATGCTACGATGGCACGACATATATTCGGGTCCAATTGGACCTATAAATATTATGGCTGCGGCTTTAATATTATTTTTAGGCACATGATGCCAAAAAAATATTTTCTCATTATTGATTTTCAACCATTCTGCATATCGCGATGTCGTCATTAATTATCCCGCTAGTCAGTTTTAAAAATATCGGTCATTGAAAAGTTGAATTACAGTATTTATGACATCGCAGCGTGGTTTATATTTAGAAAATGTGTGGTCGGCATCTTCTATAAATGAAATATTAATTTTTTTCTCTTTCTTAAGTTTTTTTACTATTTTACCTGCATTTGTCATAAGAATGTCATATCCAGGGTCGCTTCTGGATAAGATAAATTGAATATGTGTATTGTTATTTGTGATCTTTACTAGATCGAAGCCTAACTGAAGCCTATGTTTGTCTATATTTATCTTTCTATGTTGAGAGCCTGATCTAAGTTTATACATTAGTTTTACTTTTAAACGATTTTTAATTGCCCTCAATAGGCTTTTGTAATCTATTTTACCTTTAAATAGTTTTGTCCAACTATCAGGGCTTGTAAGTGCTTTTTTATACCAGTTCCATATCCTGAAATGTTTTGTTGATGAATTAGTTTCAGATATACACTCATCCCAGTAAAAGGTTAGCGGATTGATTAAAATATTTTCAATGATATTAATTTCAACTAAGTCAAGTGCCGCATGGAACGAAAAATATGCTCCTGAGCATAAACCCATTAAAATAAATTGATTGTTGTCAGATTGAGGTTTAAGTGTTTTTATAATATCTAAAATTCTATCACTGGAAGAAGTTATATATTCAATATTTTCCTGTTTTTGATTTGACACAATGCTGTCACCAATGCCGGGTACATCAATACGTAGGCATCTAAAACCTAATAAACTTAATTCTCTGGCTATTAATACATATATACGGCTTGGTCCTACTCGGTGATTCGCACCAGAGTTAGCGATAATAACAGTAGGCAAATTACTTGCTTTCGATTTGTCTGATTCAGTCAGGATAGCTATATTTTTTTTATCGGAACCATAAAAAAAGATACTTTCAGAAACCAAGGCGTTATTTTTCTGTGTGAAGCCCTTATTTATACTGTAATGACTCATCTGAGTTGAGCTGTAAAGTTTCAGTTTGTTGGTTTTTATTTTATTACTAATAGCATTGTTTATTTTTATTATTGTTACCCATTGGACAATGCTTTGAATTGATTGATGTGGTACTACGGAATGGTGTGCGTCTATCAACATCAAAGAAGAGCCGAAATAGTTTTCTTGCTTAACATGCAGTTTTTTCTTATTCCATGAGTCTAAAAGCTCATGATCGGATATTTGCTCATCTCGAGATACAATAAGTATGTGCTTAGCTTTAGGTGTGATTTTAGTTAAATCGATACTATTAATATCTTCGATTGTTTGAGCTGAATATCTCATGCCCCCAGCTTCAAGCAATGCAGTATTTACATTTCCTGTTTGAATTTTGCTTGTCATCTGGATAAGCTTTGTTTCTCGAATGAATTTTTTACCATTAGTGAGGGCTGCCCATAAAATCAGGAACTCTACTTGCAGCTCTTTTGCTACCAATGCAGCAAGTGTTGCCCCCATTCTAAAACCAAATAAACCTAATTTGCTGCAGTTGGTTAATTTTTTAAGTTGTTCATTAGCCTGTTCAATACTCTGTAGCCAATTATTTAATTGGTTTTCGTTTTCTTCATTGCCTGATGAATCGCCTGTTCCATGGTAGTCAAATCTAATGGCGGGAATACCTGCTAGAGCAAAATAATCAGCTATGTAACGCAAAGAACGATATGAATTCATATACTCTATGGCAAGAGGAGGGCAAATTATAATGCCTGTATCGGAGTATTGTTTTTGATCTGTTGTGTGAATCCAACCGAGTAGAGGTTTATCTTTAGAGCCAAAGTAAAATGGAATACGCTTAATGGAGTCAAAATCGTAATTAGCACCTGTGTATTCTTGTGTTTCGTTATTTTCATGTAAATTGTTTTTTTGGTTCATGGTTATTGTTACTTAATACTAATTTTAATATCTTCGGACAGATTAAGTGCGCCGACATAACCTTTGAAGCGTTTACTATCGAGGTCGATTTTTTTCAGTATTATGCGTTTAGCTCTATTGGGTAACATGTGAAAGAAATTATTTGAAGTAGTATAACCATTGACTTCAATGTTAACAGCATATAAAAAGTGGTTGCAACTTAATTCAAGCTCATAAGTATGCTCATCTATTTCTGTTGCTACAGCTGTTAGTTTGCTAGTGGGGTTGATGTAGGGTATTTCAGGATTGGGGAAATAAAATGCATCACTGAGTAGTACGTTCTCATTTGTTTTGAGTAGTACGGCAACAATGCTGTGTTTTACCGACCCAAACCGATAGCTGTAAGTTATATCGTAAAAATTTTTAAGTAGTTCGTCAGAGTTATAAGTTGTTGTTGATAGTTTTGTTGTTTTGATATTGATGGTTTCATTTGCTATGACTGTACTGTTTCGATTCAGTAAAAAAATTTCAATTTGACCATTAAAATCTTCGGCTGACTCGTTAATAACATGTATATCAATTCCATTGAGTGTTTCGTTTGTTAGCACAACATTAATGGGTTGCCAGCAACGTTTTAAATAGTAGTAACATGCTTTTGGAATATTGTTACTGTCAATAATCCCCCAGCCAGCACCTTGCCAAAAATCTTTTAAAAACCACATGAGTCCACCGGTACATTGGCTATGCGCGCTACGCCATTCTGAATAAACCTGGTACATTATTTCGCCTGTGGTAATTTCACTTAGTGTAATATAATTTTCACTATCGAAACAGCGCATGTTGACAGGGTCGATATTAAATAAATTTTTTGTGTAATGGTCTCGCACGTCGGCAAAGTCCCATCCTGAACCCGTATCTCTGGGTATTCGTTCTTTCCATTTAGGATGATGTGTAACCGGGAGTTGCCCATTCATAATTTTATCACGTGTATTGCTCATAGGGACATTGGCAAAACCTAAACATTCAGACGCAAATTTAACATTGTGCTGGCGTAGTTCTGAAACAGGTCGTTGATAAGCGCCGACACCGTAATAGTGTGTGACATTTTTATTGGTATGAAAGGGTAAAATGTCGCCTGTTGGTGTGGACGTGATATAGGGTACTTCAGCTTGTAATTTTTTATGGATGTCTGGAATCAGTTGCGTAAACAAACTATTTTTCCATTCATTTTCAGGTAAGCCTAACATGGCGGCTTGTTGTTCTATTTCGCTATTACCACAATAAATACTGATACAAACATGTTGACGCAAACGTTTAATAGTTTGTTGTATTTCCAGTTCGACATTTGCACGAAAATCCACATCGTCTATTGGGTAATCCATATTGGCAAACATAAAATCCTGCCATATCATAATGCCGAGTTCATCACAAAGTTGGTAAAACAACTCCTGTTCATAAATCATTGTACCGCCGATACGGATCATATTAGCCCCGGCATCTCGCATAAGGGTTAATATTTGTTCAAGACTTCGTTCGTTTCCTCGCAGCGATACGATATCATTAATTGTCCAGCATGTACCGCGACAAAAAATAGCCTGCTTATTTACGTTAATTTGGAAGTTGTTATTATCTTGATTAATATGAATATTTTTAAAACCGATCGCAGCAAGTGGATGGGTTGTGGTTTGATTATTGATTATTAGCGATAGGTCTGGCGTGTAGAGATGTGGCTGGCCATGTGTGTGCGGCCACCATAGTTTAACGTTTTCAATTTCTATTTTACCAGACAGTGTGTATCCGGTTGAATCTTTAACAATCTCTAAAGGACTGTTGTTATTTCCTATGCTAAGTGTTGCTTTAGGTTGTTCATCTGAAATTATTTGGCAGCTAATTTCAAGTAGCCCTGTTGAACCATTCAAAACGGTCTTTAGATTGATATTAAACGGTACTGTTTTAGCCTGTAAGAAGATAGGTTGCCAGGGGCCTACCGGGGCAACCGGCGGTGTCCAGCCGGGGATTCGTCCAAGCAAGCTCGTTCTAATCCAGCGTAGTTGCTGATGGTTAACCAGTTTGGTTTTCCAGCGTGGGCGTGGCCGCCGTTGTGACAAATTGTTGCTCAGTGAACGAAAGCATATCACTAGGTCGTTGTCTACTTGAAGCTGTTGGGCAACGTCAACCTGGTGTGAAACAAACATGTTCTGTGACGATAAAATCTTAATATCGTTAAGCCATACTTCGCAGAGCGTTGCTAGCCCCATAAAATTTAAAATGCTGGAGTCGCTATTGGGGTTATATTTAAATCGGGTTTGATACCACCAGTCTTTATTGTCAAACTCCTGGCTATTTAAATCACAATGCCTATGCAGTGACCACAATCCAGCCTTCTGATAGGCTTGGGCGACGGTGCTGGGGATTTTTACTTCAATTTTATTAATATTATTCGCTACAAAATCAGCTGGCAGGCTATAGGCAGCCGGTTCTGAGGAGCTTAATGTCCATTCAGAATTTAACCCCGCAAAATTTTGAACAATAGTGTTCATTTGCCCCATTTACCCCTTTGTCTAGCTTTATAATACAGCTCTTTTTAACGTTGCTGTCGAATTATTTTTTGCTTTTGATTATACCATTTATTATTTTAAAACATTTAGGGATTATTACCATTTTGTTAAAACAATTGTAGCTTCTAAATTACCTTGGAAGACGGCATAATCAAAATAATTCGGTTAGCAGTTAAACAATGAGACGGCTTTTGAGAATGGTATGATTAATATTTTAGCAAGAGAGACCTTTATGGGCGATAGCGGGACTTTAAAACAAACAGAGCAACAATTTAAAACGGATGATGCCGATAGCTATAATGCCGTTGTTGACTATTTTGACCTCTATACAGAGCGTTATACTGCACATATGCCGTCACCATTACTGGCTTTAGCAAAGGTCTCAGATGATGCCCTAGTACTCGATATCGGTACAGGAACCGGGATTATTGCGCTAGATGTAGCAAGGCGTTTGGGTAAACAGGGCAAGGTTGTCGGCATTGATTTATCTGATGGTATGTTAGCCACCGCTAATACAAAGGCTGTGCAAAGAAATTTATGCCCAAAAACACAATTTTTGAAGATGGATGCTGAAAACCTCGATTTTCCTGATAATTACTTCGATGCGGCTTTGTCGCTCTATGCTTTGCGGCATTTCCCTAACCCAGATAAGTCAGTTAAAGAGATATTTCGTGTATTAAAGCCGGGAGCGAGTATTGTAGCGGCGGTGGGCAGTGCGCCTACCTTGCTATCGACGGCAGGTATGACAGCGGCCATGCGCCGAATTGCTTCCATTGTCCGTAAGTCACTCGGGCGCGAACTGTTGGCCTGTGAGTTTATCGATAGTTTGGTCGAAAAATATTTGCCTGCAAAAGAAAATCGTGAGGAAGCCGACTGGGTAGAACATCAGCATGGTTTTACCGGCTCAATTAAAAGCCTGGTGCTAGACGCTGGCTTTACGAATGTTCGCACCAGCTGGAAAGGACAATATTCTATCGTTGAATCGGCAGAAGATTTCTGGTTATTGCAAATGACTTTTTCCAGTATTGCACGTAAACGCGTGCAGCAGGCCGATAATGAAACTGTTGAAAGCCTAAAGAAAGAATTTTATACGCGTTGCAACGAGGTTTTAAAAAAGAAAGGGCGGCTGGTTTATCAAACAGGCGCAGCGATTGTGGTTGGGGTTAAGCCAGCATAGGTTATTTTTAGTCTGTCATTGCGAGCGCCAGCGTGGCAATCTTATTTATTCGTAGTATAACCCAACAAGATTGCCGCCCTGGCGCTCGCAATGACCATTCTTTTATATTTTCAATAAAATATAAAATGTTAACGAGATAGCAGTGATATGCCTTATAAAATTTTATACCTTTCAAGAAATTATCCAAATAACGTTGTAGGCCTTCTAGGTCTATGGGTTGAGGGCTTGGTAACGGCCATGTCGGAGATCCATGATGTTCGGGTGGTCGCCCCTGTACCGTATTGCCCACCATTACCTAAATTTATAAGCTATGCAAGAAACCGAAAAATCTTTAAGCGAGCCACTCAAAATGGTGTTGACGTGTATTGCCCTCGTTATTTATCACCGCCGGGTTACTTACTACACAGTTATGTTGGTGTGTTGACCTATTGGAGTATTGTCCGAAAAATTGATCGCTATAGAAAAGAATTTCCGTTTGATTTGATTCATGCACATTTTGCTTACCCTGATGGTTATGTCGCCGCTAAATTGGCAAAACGATATAATGTTCCGCTTGTTATTACTGAACATGCTGCCTGGGAGCCCTGGATGGATGATTATCCGAAGGTAAAAAAACAGGCTGTTTGGGCGGTGAAGTTAAGCAGTGCTGTTATTGCCGGGAGCCGTTATCTGGCCGATACGATCACTCGCTTTACCAAGCAAGACGATAAGATAAACTTAATCCCCATTGGCGTGAACACACAACTTTTTAAACCTGCGGTTGACAATGTGCAGAGAAAACAGGGGCAAATTTTATATGTAGGGAGAATACATACGACTAAAGGTGTTGATGTTCTTTTTCGTGCGATAAGTTTACTGGCTAAAAAAAATAAAAATATACGTTTGCTTATTATTGGAGGTAATCTGGGGTTTAATAATTACCAGATCCAGGAAAATAATATGCGTCAATTGGCCGATGAATTAGGTATCAATTCTTATCTTAAGTTTGTTGGTATGCAGCCACCAGATAAAGTCGTTGAGATAATGCAACAAAGTTTGTTGCTTGTATTGCCAAGCCGTAGGGAAACATTTGGCACAGCTTTAATCGAAGCGATTGCCTGTGGTACGCCTGTGGTTGCAACAAAATGTGGTGGTCCCGAAGATTTTATAACAGATGATGTCGGTGTGTTGGTTGAAAAGGATAACCCTGAAGCTTTGGCCGAAGGGATTGAAAAGGTGTTATTACAACAGCAGAGCTATTCTTCTGTTGAATTATATCAATATGCTGAAGATGGTTTTTCGTGGCAGCATGTGGCTGAAAAAACAAGTAAAATATATAAAAAAGCTATTGATTAACGCTTGCGCGGGAATGACAAGCTATCGGGATAGTTGTGGTTATAAATAATTATTATTTCGATACCAGTTATAAGTTTCCAGTATAGATTTCTGGAATGACACAGGTTTGAAACCTATTAATTTTTTTGCTTTGCTTATATCGCTGGAATGATTAATTACTTTAGCCGATAGTTTCTCTTTAAATGGGTTATGTTTACCTGCGATGCTGTAAACAGATTTTAGTATAAAAGATAATAATGGTAATAAAAAAGTCGGAATACTAATTTGTATAATTGACTCATTCATTAATTTAGCCGTGGTTTGTACTAGCTCAATTAACTTTAAGGGTTTTTCTCCACCGATGTTTATTATTTCGTGTTGTAGGCCGTCTTTTTTCAGGACTAAATCGATTGCGTGAACCACATCCATTACATGCGTTGGATGGACGATTTGATTCTGGTTTAAATAAAAACGTATCTTGTTTTTTTTAATATTTTTGAACAGACTCAATCCTTTTAGATCTCCTGGGCCATACAGGCCGGTTGGGCGCAATATGCATAAGGATATTTGTTGTGGGTCAAATTTATCGAGTAAAAGTTTTTCGGCCTCGTATTTACTTGTGTCATAAGCGCCAGCAGGCGTGGCGGGCATTGTTTCCGTTCGCGCAAGCTCGTATGCTTTTGAACCGTAAACGGCAGAGCTGCTTAAATATATGAACTGTTTAATATTTTTAGACTTACAGGCATTAATTAAACTGGCCGTTCCTTTTACATTTGTTGTAATAAAGGATTCTTTAGATGTTTTTGGGTTAGGCAATTGGCTTGCCATATGTATAACGGCATCAATATCATTTAAAGACTCTGCAAATGTTTCGGCTTGAGTTAAATCACCAACAACAAATTTAACTGCAGAACCGAAGAGGCTAGCTTTGCTTATATCACGGCCGAGCACTGATACATTGTATTTACCTTCACTTAGTAGAAAGGGTACTAAATGACTCCCTAAGAATCCTGTCGCACCGGTTATAAATATATTTTTTTTACGCATACGATTTATTGGATATCAATGTAATGATTTATTCTTGATTATTTAATCCCCAATTTTGCAAGGTTGAATATACTCAAGGCCGTCAAATGAAAAACAAAATCAGCAGTACGTTTTAAATTACGATAAATTAAACCTTGTCGGTTTATATCTTTAAGTATTCCACGCCGGTTGATTAGATTATTACCAATAAATTTGGCAAGCATTAAAAGTCTGGCCAGCTGCTTCTGGTCTAGATTGTCATTGCCCATTACAGTCGAATGAGCGCTGACATAGGCGTAGCCTTCTTCTGCAATAAGCCCTTTTGATATTGCCCATGTGCGAAGTTTGGTGCCAGTTAAAGGATGCGCGGCGGTAAACTGCACTAAGTCTGACTGTAACTGTATAGAAAATTTTATTGTATCAAGGATGGTGTGAATAGAGTCGCCAGGTAGGCCTACTATAAAGAAACAAAATGTTTTTATATTAAGAGCTTTGCAAATTTTAATTTTTTCAATAATTTCGGCTGGTGTTATTGGTTTTCGGTCTGATTGTAATTGTACGTTGGGGTCGGAACTTTCAATACCAAAGTTTATTCCAACGCAACCAGCGGCGGCCATTGCTTCGAGGGTTTTTTTGTCGAGGCAATCAAAGCGTGTTTCACACTTCCAGTTAATTTTTGTATTTAGTTTTCGTTTGACAATCTCGGTGCATATTTCTCTAACGTGTTTTTTATTGAGTGAAAACACAGGGTCTCTAAACAGAATATGATTAACATCAAATTCGTTTATTAAATATTCAATTTCATCAACAACATTGTTCGCTGAACGATGTCTATAAGGAAGCCCCTGTGCAACGGGGTAGGGGCAGTAATTACAGCCAAAAGGGCAACCACGTGAAGCAAGTACGGGCATAAACTTCACATGATGCAAAGATGAAGATTTAGGTGTTTGATATGCTTCATGTGGCATTCTATGCCAGGCTGGGAAGGGTAGGCGATCCAGATCTTTGTTTAGCGGCTGAGTCTCTGTTTTGTTCCATTTACCGGATGAATCCAGGTAGACAATGTTGGCAATGCTTGCGGGAATATTTCCTGATAATAGCTGATCAACCGCATCTTCTGCTTCGCCAATAAAAAGAAAATTGAATAGCGAATTTTGTGTAAGGATATCTATTTTATGTTCAACAACCGGCCCATACAAAGATAGCAGTAGAGATGGAAAAGATTTTTTTATATTTTCGGCGACTTGTACATCAAAAGTAAGAGTTGGATCAGATGTCCTTATTACTAGCAGGGTTCCATCTTTTAAATCTTTAAGTTTTGTTTGTAGCATACTCTCATCAAGTTCAGAGCCTAAACATTCAATAACATCAACGTTGTGTTTTTTATGATCAAGATAACTAATAAGGTAAGGCATATCCGTTGGCGGGAAATAGGTGGCGCCAACAGGATAGAGTTGTCCAAAGCCACCCATGGAGTCTTTGTTAGATATAAAGCCTGGCGGGTTAGGTGGGTTGATTATTGTTACTGAATCAATAGTCATTCGTGAAATTCCATGTACAATGTATTTATTATGGTTTATTTTGAAGTATAGTAACCCACTTACCATAAAAATTCATTGGGATTTTCAGGAATATAACTATTTAAAAGCCATGTCTGGCATCTAAAGCTTATTCACTTGTTATTGATACGTCATAGCCGTGTTTTTTAAGTAAGGCATGTTGTTTAGCCTGATCTAAGTCATTCTCAACCATTTCCTTACACATATCCTGTAAGGTTATTTTAGGTTCCCAACCGAGTTTTGTTTTAGCTTTAGTTGGGTCACCTAAAAGTGTCTCAACTTCAGTTGGACGGAAATAGCGTGGGTCGATACGAACAATCGCGTCGTTTTCTTTAATGATAGTATTTTGAGTTTTTAAAATGGCTGATTCAGGATCGACACAACCAAATTCTTCTACGCCTTTACCTTGCCATTTAATTTTAATGCCAAGTTCGCCCGCTGACATTTCAATGAACTGCCGCACACTGTATTGAACACCTGTAGCAATAACAAAATCGTCGGGCTGGTCTTGCTGTAGCATTAACCATTGCATTTGCACATAGTCTTTTGTATGCCCCCAGTCACGGAGTGCGTCAATGTTGCCCATATAAAGGCATTTATCCAGCCCCTGGCTTATATTAGCTAAACCTCGGGTAATTTTACGGGTAACGAATGTTTCACCGCGACGTGGACTTTCGTGATTAAACAGGATGCCGTTGCAGGCATACATGCCATAAGCTTCGCGGTAGTTAACAACAATCCAGTAGGCATAAAGTTTAGCGACTGCATATGGGCTGCGAGGGTAGAATGGTGTGGTTTCTTTTTGTGGTACTTCCTGTACTTTACCGAATAATTCAGACGTGCTTGCTTGATAAAATCTTGTCTTTTTTTCCAGGCCAAGAATTCGAATGGATTCCAGTAAGCGTAATGTGCCCATGCCAACAACATCGGCGGTGTACTCGGGGCTTTCAAAACTAACGGCAACATGACTTTGTGCCGCAAGATTATAAATTTCATCCGGTTGTGTTTCCTGAAGAATGCGAACTAAATTACTGGTATCGGTTAAATCCCCATAATGAAGTTTAAAGTTAGCATTTTCAATTTGTGGATCCTGATAAATATGATCGACCCGGTCGGTATTAAAGGAGCTGGCGCGGCGTTTTATACCGTGAACAAGGTAACCTTTATCAAGCAGTAGTTCAGCCAGGTATGAACCATCCTGTCCGGTTACACCGGTAATAAGTGCTATTTTCTGTGTTTTTTTATCTGTCATAATCTTTTTATTTGGTATTGTTTAAAAAATCCTGATAGGTCATGGTTAAACCTTCTTTAAGATTTATTTTTGCTTGCCAACCTAAATTATTTAAGCGGCTGCTGTCCATTAATTTTCGAGGGGTGCCATCAGGTTTACTTGAATCAAATTCAAGTTCGCCCTCGTATCCTACAACGTTGCTGATTGTTTGAGCAAGCTCGGCAATGCTTAAGTCGTTGCCAGAACCCACGTTGATATGACTTAGCATAACCTGTGTATGTTGCATGTAGGTTGCATTGTCTAGGTTCATTACGTGGCAACAGGCGGCGGCCATATCATCGACATATAAAAATTCTCTTAACGGTGTACCAGTACCCCAGATGGTGACGTATGGTGCTTTAGCCAGTTTTGCTTCGTGAAAGCGTCGGATCATAGCGGGGATGACATGTGAGTTTTCAGGATGATAGTTGTCGCCCTTACCGTAAAGGTTGGTTGGCATGACACTACGATAGCTAATGCCATGGCTTTGACCGTATTGGCGATTATAACTTTCACACAGCTTGATGCCGGCAATCTTTGCTATGGCATAGGGTTCATTGGTTGGTTCAAGGGTATCGGTTAAAAGCGCTTCTTCACGCATGGGTTGGCTAACAAGTTTGGGATAGATGCAACTTGAACCAAGAAATAATAGTTTTTTGCCGCCGCAGATAAAAGCTGAATGGATAATGTTCGACTCTATCATTAAATTCGTATAAATAAATTCAGCAGGGTAGGTATTGTTGGCATGAATACCACCTACTTTTGCTGCGGCAAGGTAAACCTGGTCGGGTTTTTCAGTTTCAAAAAATTCACGAACGGCACTTTGTTCGGTCAGGTCAAGCTCGGCGTGGGTGCGGGTGATAATATTTGTTTGACCGTCTTGTTTTAGGTGCCGAATTACAGCAGAGCCGACCATACCTCGATGGCCGGCCACATAAATTTTAGGTTGTGAAGCCATGATATTTTTAATTAGGGGAAATTAGTGTTTATAATATGTCGTATACCAATCAACAAAATTTCTCATTCCTTTGTCAAGTGTGGTTGTAGGTTTGTAGTCTAAATCTTTTACCAGGTCATCGACATCAGCATAGGTGTCAGGTACATCGCCTGGTTGTAGAGGTAATAATTCTTTTTGTGTCTCTTTGCCTAAAGCTTTTTCTAGTGCTTTTATATAGTCTTTGAGTTCAACCGGGTTATTGCTACCTATGTTGTAAATTCGCCAGGGGGCATAGCTTGTTGCAGAGTCAGGACTATCGCCAGTCCATTGTGGATTAGGTTGAGCTGGCTTGTCGAGCACTCGTACTATGCCTTCAACGATGTCATCAATATAGGTGAAATCTCGGCGATGGTTACCGTAATTAAATAACTGTATTGCTTCATTATTAGTGATTGCTTTTGCAAACTTTTGTAAAGCCATATCGGGTCTATCCCATGGGCCATAAACGGTAAAAAAGCGTAACCCTGTAGTGGGTAACTTATACAGGTGGCTATAACTATGTGCCATGAGTTCATTGGCTTTTTTTGTGGCGGCGTAAAGGCTAACAGGATGATTGACATTGTCATGAACTGAAAATGGCATTTTTGTATTACTGCCGTAAACGGAACTTGATGAGGCGTAGACAAGATGCTCAACATTATTGTGTCGGCAACCTTCTAAAATATGTGCAAAACCAACCAGATTGGAGTCAATATAAGCAAGCGGGTTTTCAATGGAATAGCGAACACCGGCTTGAGCGGCTAAATTAACCACGCGATTAGGTTTGTGTTCTTTAAATAAATTTTCAATTAAATCTCTATCGCCCAGATCGCCTTGTATATGGGTGTAATTTGAATGGTCTTTATGTCTGGCTAAACGTGCACTTTTTAATGCGGGATCATAGTAGCTATTATGATTATCAATGCCTACAACTTCGTCACCTCGTTCAAGTAAACGAAGCGAAAGAGCAGAACCTATAAAACCGGCAGAACCTGTCACTAGAACTTTCATATTTAAGACTTTCTACCTATTGAGTAATAAGAAAACCCCTGTTGCTTTAGAGTTTTTGGATCATATAAATTTCGCCCATCAAAGATAAGAGGTTCTTTCATTGATTCTTTCATCAGACTAAAATCGGGGGCACGGAATTGATTCCATTCCGTAACTATTACTAATGCATCGGCTGACTTTAGCGTTGCCTCTTTCGTTCCCATTAGCTGTAAATCTTCTCGTTGTCCGTATATGCGTTGGCATTCCTGCATGGCTTCTGGATCAAAGGCATTCACTTTTGCACCTGCTTGCCATAATGCTTTCATTAAAACACGGCTTGGTGCATCTCGCATGTCATCGGTATTGGGTTTAAAACTTAGCCCCCAGAGTGCAAATGTTTTACCTTTTAAGTCGCCCTTATAATGGCTATTAATCTTGCTAAAGAGCAGTTCTTTCTGCCTGTAATTGACCGCCTCTACGGCTTTCAGTATTTCAGCTTTATAGCCAACACCGTCAGTTGTTCGTATGAGTGCCTGTACATCTTTTGGGAAGCAGGAACCACCGTAACCGCAACCTGGGTAGATAAAACTGTAGCCAATGCGACTGTCAGAGCCAATTCCATTTCTTATTGCTTCAATATCGGCACCAACGGCTTCGGCTATATTCGACATTTCATTCATAAAGCTGATTTTAGTCGCTAGCATACAATTGGCTGCGTACTTGGTGAGCTCGGCACTTTTAATATCCATGATGATCATTCGATCGCGAGTACGGTTAAAGGGAGCGTAGAGTTCACGCATTTTTTTAGCAACGTTTTCGCTGTCAGTACCGACAACGATTCGATCTGGTTTTGAACAATCAGCAATTGCGTCGCCTTCTTTTAAAAATTCAGGGTTGGATACAATATCAAAACTTATATTTTCATTACGTTGTTTTAATATATTACTAACAGTATCTTTAACTTTTTTAGCGGTACCAACGGGTACGGTACTTTTATTGATTATAATTTTAGGAGTCTGCATATAGGTTGCAATGCTCGTAGCGACTGCTAAAACATACTGTAAGTCGGCCGAACCATCTTCATCAGGAGGTGTACCGACGGCGATAAACTGGAAATCACCATGTTTAACGCCATCTTCAACCGATGATGTAAATTGCAGACGACCTTCCTTGTAATTTTGTTCAACCATTGGTGTCAGCCCCGGCTCATAAATGGGGATAATGCCCTTATGCAAATTTTCTATTTTTTGTTTATCTATATCAACACAGACAACATCATGACCGCTATTGGCAAATACTGCCGCTTGTACTAAACCAACATACCCAATACCAAAAAATGTAACTTTCATATATTATTTTTTAACCATATTTTGTAATTAAATTTGATATAAATTCGTGAGGCAAGCCTTAGTTTCCCTGACTTTTTATTATTTACGAAGTTTCAGTTTCCTGTTTGACCCAATTGTATGTTTCTTTCAGGCCTTCTAAAAGACTAACTTTAGGCTCCCAACCAAGAATACGTTTTGCTTTACTATAGTCGGCGCATCGGCCTCTGTCACCTTCGGGTTTGGTCGTGTCAAATTGAAGCTTGATATCTTTACCAGAGACTTTAACGATTATTTCAGCAATTTCTTTAATTGAATTACATACATCAGGACCAATTTGAATAACGCCCTGGCCAAACCCTTTATCCAATGTTGCCACGAGTGCATCGACGATGTCTCGTGTATGCACAAAGGCGCGACCCTGGGCACCACTTCCCCAGACTATAAATTCTTCATCAGGGTAACGCACGGCTTTACGGATGAGGGAGGGGATGACCTGACTGCTTTTTTCACTATAGTCGCAGGGCGGGCCGTATACATTATGTAAGCTAAGGATAGAAACAGGTATTCCGGTTTCCTGTTCCATTAGAAAAGCCTCATATTCACCCATTAATTTGCTCCAGCCATAGGCTGATTCGGGGTAGGCGGGGTAGATGTCTTCTTCTTTTAGTGGTGGCGCTTCAATGCCAAATTGTTTGTCTTTGGGAAAGCTGCATGCGGTGCCGACATAAATATAGCCTTTAACTTTAACCGAGTGGCGTCGAATTGAATCAACAACATTTGAGTTAATTAGTAGGTTTTGGCGGAAAACGCTGCCCTGGTTGTTAAACACATATCCGATGCCTGCAACAATATCGGCAAGGTGGTAAACGTAGTCAATGTCGTCGAGGAGAGAATCGAGTTGTTCGGGAATGGCAAGGTCGAGTTGGTGTAAATCTGTATCAAAATCAATTACAGGCGAGTCGTTTTCATCCAGTAAGTATTCCTTTTTGCCGCGCCACAGATTGTCGACGATGGTTACTGTGTGGCCTTCAGCGATTAGTCGCTTAGTCAGGCTGGAGCCAATCATGCCAGCACCACCTGTAATAAGTATTTTTGACGGTTTCATTCTTTAACTTCCTTATTGCTTCTTAGCATTGCAATTAAACTCAATATAGCCCTTTGTGAAATTTTACAATAATAGATGATTTATTCATATATTTCAGCATTGTACGTTTGAAAGGGGCAATGAGACAAGTGCTCTTTACGCAATAAATTCTGGTAATTGTACAGCGCTTATATGTCTAAATTATTGCAGTATTTTATTGTTGTTAAGGTATTGTGCAATACTATTTGCCACAACACGATGTCCTGGAGCATGCCAATGGCTCCTGGTCTTAAATTGTATTCCTTTTTTAGCTGCCTGTAGAAAACGTTGCCGAGGGAAGATGCAATGTATTTTATACTTATCACAGACAGATTTTAGAAAATTTTCCTCAAGAGTATAGCCTGAGGTTGTATCAGTTATTTCATTGAGAGTTGGTAAGTAAACGAATAGGGGGGTTGCGCCTATTTTCCTGGTTTTTGTCGCAAAGCTAGCCAGTATTTTTTCTGCTAGTTTATCTGTTTTTATTTTATGACTATCACTTAGTCGTTCAAGACGTCCAGATAACATCGAGAACAAGTCTAATAGACGTGATTGTTTCCATTGCTTTGCCAATAGCTGTTTTGGTGTTGGAATAATTACTGAAATTAGTCATGTTACGATCTTTGTCAAACCAGACATAACCAAGGATGATAAGGTCGGGTTGATAAGTTTCACCTGTTTCCTGAAGATATAATAACATTTGGTCATGGCCAAAGGCATGTATTCCCATATTAAGGACGTCAGTCTTATCTAACATCTGTGCGAATTGGTAGCTGTAAGTTTCGTTATCAGAGACTTCATCGCCAAACGTATATGAGTCACCAAATATCATTATACGTTTTGTAGTCGAAGCTTTGCCTGGTGCGTATTCTTTTTTGCCACGTAGCCCTTTTGCTGTTTGAATTTAATGTGCGCTTATCAAAAACAATTTTATTTCTGAAATTTGGTGCAACCGACCAGCCTAATGTTGGATTATGAACATCGAAGTTATAAATAAAATTTTGTTTATCTTTGTTTTGTTGTAATCAGTGCAGGCGTTGACTTGTGCCGCCATCGGGTGCGCGTATTGCGTGTGTAATGCTCCAGCTATTAAAGGCTATGCGCAGGATAAATTCAATAACGAGGGCGCTGGCTAGAATAAGAACTATAATTTTAAAGACTGGTTTTAATATGGACAATTTCAAATTCCTGTTAAGAATTATCAGTACTGTACTAAATGTTATCAAATATGGCTATGTTGAACTATTATTATTTTTTGGCGCTGGAAACCAGCGAAATTGTTTTGATAAACTGAGTTTTTCTGAGTGGCTCAAAAAAAGGTAGAGCGCGGCTACAGATATAATATACAGAAAACCTTTAAGTAAAAATACAGACCAGGTGAAATCATTAAAGTCACTGGCATAGAAACCAACAAAGCCAATTAACGTAATACAATAAATAGATAGCAGTATGGTTTTAGTAGGAATTTTTATCGGGTAATGCTTGTGTAGAAAACCAAGTGACCAGATAAGTAATAAAACACGAGATAGCAGGAATCCTATGCCGATACTCCAGTATCCCCATAAGGGTACCAGCAACCAGGAAAATACGGCAAAAAATATCCACGAGCTGCAGGTTATTATTGAAAACATTTTAGTATTATCGAAGCCAATCATCAATGATTGGTAGACGCCACCCATCTGATTCAAAAATTGTCCGAGGATATAAACGAATAAATAGGGGGCGACGCTAATAAATTTTTCTGAGAAAAGAATCTGGATTGTCATGTATGGATATAAAATAAATGGTAAAACAATGGCTGTCATTAACAATATCTGGATTTTTTGAAAGTCTAATGTAAAACGAATTTTTTCAATATTATCAATGTTGCGATTTACCTTTGGAGAGAGAAAAAAGCCATTGATTGGGCTAAGTACCATGTCTATCGAAATTGTAATTGCTAATAAGGCATGCAATAAACCCGTAGCGGCTTCACCATAGTTGTCCAGAATGGAGTATCTGGCAACAAAAAATGAAAATGAATGGGCAACAGAAGCAAGGAATAATAATATGGCATAGCGCATTATTTCCGGTTGCTCGATTATCATTCGAAAGGGATGTCTGTTGCGAATAATAAACGGCAGCTTGAATTTTATTCTGATATAAAATAGTACGCTAATGGTGATAGCTGCTCCAGATATAACCGTTGCTACGTAAAAGCCAGTGATACCCGCAACCATAATGCCAATGAGTACCGCAATGGTTAAGGATACGGAATAAATTAACGAAAGAGTTGCTGCTGAATTGGGTTTACCTGCAGAAGCAAGTACGTTGCTTAGGAATCCACCTAACATCATTGCTGGCATTCCGAGTAGTGCAATATAAAGGTAATTGCGATAATTGCTTATTTCGCCTATTGGAAGTTTTATATTTGAATAAACGAGTAGAAAAAGAGAAATAGAAGCGGTTAAAGATATTATAAGTAGCAGGCCAAGAAATGATGCATAGGCTTTTTTAAATGCTTCGTCGTTTTCACTATGTGCTTTAGATAAATATTTTATAGAAGCAAAGGGTAAACTAAGGGCGCTGATATAGGATGTGAGTTGTACTACTTGATCTATCAGGCTGATAATCCCAGTTCCCTCGGGCCCAAGCGTTACCGCAATATATTTAGTACGGATTAAGCTGGAGAGTATCGATACAATTTGTATCGCGCCTATTGATGCAAATATTTTTAGCATATGGAGCCGTTAAGTAAGCTAGTTAGTTTTGCCATTTTAGCAACCAGTTATTTAAGAAGTACATACTGTGTATAAGAGCAGTGTAATCTGCCTGACCAGCTTCATGCGCATTTTTTAATTTATTGAAAGTCTTAAAATCAACCATGTCTTTTAATTGTTCATGTATAACCGACATGCCAAGTGGTGATTTATCTTCGTTGCTAAGCCAGCTTTTAAGCGGCATAGCAAAGCCCATTTTTTTGCGAAATAAAAGTGAATCGGGTAACCATTTTTTCATGGCAAGTTTTAATGCTTGTTTAGAATGGTCTTTATCAGCTAATAAATTAGATGGGATGCGCTGTGCCAGGTTTAACATTTTTGGATGTAAGTAAACGGGTCTGACTTCTAACGAAACAGCCATGCTGGCACGATCAACTTTTACTAGTATATCGCCAGCGAGGGTTAGTTTCATATCTAGGTAACGCATACTGTTAATTAAACCAACCTCCGCAGGTTTTGCTTTTTGCAAGTGTTGTGCAACGGTATCGTATGGTGTGTAATGTTTTATTTCTTTGGCAATGTTTCCTCTTGCAATTGATTTTACGGTAGCGAAGGGCGCACCTATAAAAAGCATGTCTGCAAGTAATCGTTCATTGGGTTCGCTGTACTGCTTCAACATGCGGGCGATACGGTTGGTGTGCCCAAGTATTGGGCTCGCCATTTGTGATAATGCTCTGATTGCAGGGCGAGGCATGTATTTACGATAGTGATTTATGCTACCGAGTCGCTGATATTTTAAATAACCAGCTAAGGCTTCATCTGCTCCATCACCACTGAGTGCAACGGTAATATCTTTTTTTGCATCACGGCAGACATAATAGGTGGGTAAATAGGAATAGTCGCTAAACGGTTCATCGTAGTGCCAGAGCATTTTGTCGAATACTGCACCAATATCGTGGCTTTTAACTAGTCTGTCAGTATGTTGAGTATTGTATTGCTCAGATACCAGTTTCGCCCATGGACGTTCATCGTAATTTTTTTCTTCAAAGCCAATGGTATAGGTATTTATGTTTTGCCCTGAATGACTAAGTGCAGCTGTGACAGATGATGAGTCGACACCACCACTTAGAAATGAACCAATCGGCACATCGGCACATGTCATTTCGGTACTGCAATCACTTAAAGTACTGAGAATTTCATCACTCCAGTTTTTAATGGAGTAATCAGGAGTGAATTTAAAATCCCAGTATTGTGTTTCATTTTTCAAATGGCTTTTGCCGTCGCTATCGACTTGAACTTCCAGATAATGTCCAGGGGATAATTTTGAACAATCTGACCAAATAGTTTTAGGGTCAGGGATAAAGCCTAGTGAAATGTAATCGAGAATTGACTGTTGATTGAGTTCTTTTTTTAGTTCAGGCCATTCGAGTAGTGATTTTAATTCAGAAGAAAATATAAAGTTATTATTGATGTGGGCATAGTAAAATGGTTTTTCACCTGCTCGATCACGGGCACAAAATAGTTTTTTCTCTTTTTGATCCCAAATAGCAAAAGCGAACATACCATGGAGTTTATCCAAGCAGTTTTTCCCCCAGGTGATATAGGCATTTAACAGTACTTCAGTATCTGAGTTGGTGTGAAATTCAATTGATTGTTTTTCAAGTTCAGCTTTTATTGCTTTATAGTTATAAATTTCACCATTAAAGGTAAGTATATAGCGTGAGTTAGTTGAATGAAAAGGCTGGTTAGATTGAATATCTAAATCGATAATGGCTAAACGACGGTGGCCGAGGCAAACGGTATTATTTTGAGAAACCCATAAGCCTGCATTATCCGGGCCCCTATGTGCTAATAGATCACGCATTTTTTCACCCAGTTGTTTTATATCCTTGCCTTGAACAGTTGGTTTAGATGAAAGTATGCCATTTATTCCGCACATATTAGTTGCTTACCAAGTACATGACTTTTATTTTTTATGCCAGCGATTATAAAAAATGTTGGCAATTTTTTTAGAATGATTCGTGCGAGTTAATAATTGCAAGACGAAGTACACGGTTAACATGCGGAAACGTTGTATCATACTACTTTTAATGAGCTTTGTTATAGCAACATTTTGTAAAAGTGTTTTGGATAAAACCAGATCGTTTTTAATGTAGGCGCTTATAGCACACATAATATTTTCATGGCTGCGATGGGCTTCAAAATGCATCAGGCCAGTTTGTGTTGCAACTTCATTTGCTCCGTTTTCAAGCACATCGTCCATAATCATAAAAAAACGTTGATGATCGGTTCTTAAATGATGATATTTTTGTGATGAGTTACCATGTCCATGACGATATAAGAATAAATATTCTTCCAGTATACCTATAGTGTAAGATTTTGAGATGCGCATATACATTTCAAGATCTGCCGAATTTTTATATGTAGCCTGATTATATGAACCAATATCCTCGTGTACAGACTTTCGTACCATGCAGGTTGGGCAAACCAGAAAGATATTTTTATATTTTAATTCAGCATTTATAATTGTTTTATAGTCGAGCGGCTTACCACCACTTACTTCTTTTGGCAGGTTCAGCCGTTCGTATTCTTTACCATTTTTATCAACAAAAATATCGGAACAGAAGACTGCGCCGCAATCCGGATAAGTATCCAGGAATTTAACTTCCTCTTCTACCATGGTGGGCAGGTAAACATCATCGGCATGGTAAATAGCGATATATTCGCCTTTTGCTAGTTCAATTCCTTTATTCATTGTCCCGTAGATGCCAAGGTTTTCGTCGTTTGTAATTATCGTTAACTTATCTTTGTACGGCTGAAGAATTTCAAGTGAATTATCCGTAGATGCATCGTTGATGACAATAAACTCAATATGTGAATAGGTTTGATTTAGAATAGAATTAATAGCTTCAATAACGTAAGGAACGCCATTGTAAACGGGCATAATAATAGTGACTAATTTTTTATTCATTGTTTGTTGTCTTAAAATATTATTTGTGAGTATTTTTGCTTTAATTTAAATTAACATGAGCATCTTTTGATACGATTTTTTTGAAAATATTTACAAAATTTGCTTTGCTGAAAATATTGAATTTATCAGATTCCAGAAATGCTTTAGCGTTATCTCGGTATTGCTGTATTTCTTCATTAGACATTTTCTTTAAGAAACTGAGTAAATCATCATAAGATTTAAAGTTACGTTTATCAATAAAGCAATTAGCTGGAATAAATTCCGTTATATCTGGTGCACCCCAATAAACCGGAATAGTGCCCGAATAGAAACAGTCGAAAATTTTCTCGGTTATCCAGCCTGTAAGGATCATATTTTCAAAACATAGTGCAAATTTATACTGACTTATCGTTTCTTCTTTTGATGCGGCGGTTCCCTTGTATACGGTACGTGCAGCAACGAGTAAAGGATTTGGTCGAATTTTATGCCAGTAGTGTAATAACATTCGATAGCTGTAGCGGAAAGTGTAGGGTATCCAACCGATACCTAATTGGTGTGAGGGTAGATCCCATTCATGGCCATACAAATCAATATCATTGCTACGGCTAAAAAATTCGACTGCGCGCATTCTTTCTGTATAAAGTTCATTTTTGTAGATACGTGGTAATTTGTTTGAGTTAATCATGACCAAAAAACCACGATTTTGATTATTCCAGTATTCTTTATGCACGTCATCATAGGCTTGAGGCCATTTAAAGGATTCACATTTTATATTCATCCCTATATAGGGCTCAAGTGATTCGCCATCACTCCATGATAAAATATGATTAAAATAGCTGCGTGCTTTTTTTAAATTTGTGTAAAGCGATGGTTCAACAACGGGGCATTCCATAGCAACATAGGTGCTAAGTATAACATCAGATCTTTGGGATAATTTTTTGTAATTACTCAGATTACTAAATGCAATATAGATTATTTTTCCATCAGCGATTTTTTCAGGCAAATAGTCAATGGTATTAACTTCAATGCCCTGTGATTTAAAATATTCATACACGGCAACATAGGGAGCATTTAAGTTGTCTCCAATTCTCGAATGAGTTGATGTATCGAAAAGCTTGTTATGTAAAAAATGATGCGTCGGTGGATCGACATAAATTGAGATATCTTTCGACATTACCTTATCCTTTTAGTAGGTTTGTCAGTATGAAGCAGTATATAAGATATTAATTTATATGTATAATTTGATATGTTACTCTAGTGAATCAATACTAAAAACAATGATTTTGGATAAATATATTTGGCTTTTAATCATTTAGATCAAGCTTTAGCGCCGGTTAACCACTAATCAACTAAAAATCAAAGAACTATTTAAGAAGAGGGTTAGTACAATGAGTAGAGTAAAACGACACTTTTTATTATTCGTCTTTTCAATCACATTAACTTTCATTATCTTTATGTCTATTGATGTTCCTAGTACCAAGTATTTATTTAGTATGGGAACTGCGTATACAGGCCTTGTACTAATTGCGGCCACATTACTTGTTGGCCCTTTAAATCTTATTCTTAAAAAGCCTAACCCTGTGTCGTCTTATTTGAGAAGAGATATTGGTATTTGGGCTGCTATCGTATCGCTTATTCACATGTTTATTGGCCTGGAAATGCATTTTGGTGGAAAATATATTAAATATTTTTTTAAAGAAACTGATACAGGATTAACCCCTCTTATAAATGCCTTTGGGCTCGCTAATTATACAGGTCTAATTGTCGGGATACTTTGTGTGGTTTTACTGTTTATGTCAAATAATGCTTCAATTAAAAAATATGGCGTTAAAATGTGGAAGAAGCTTCAGCAATATAATTATGTGCTTTTTGTACTCGTTATTGGGCATGGATTTATTTATCAACTAATAGAAAAACGCGCATTGCATTATATGCTGATAGTTGGAGTTATTTTTGTTGTTGTACTGGCTATACAGTGGAAAGGTTTTAAGTTGTACGGCGCGAGGTGATATTAACCTACTCTGTAATTAACTCATATTTGGTTTGATAAATTAAATAAAATAATAAACACGGACATTAAAATGAAGCTTAAAATAGCAATTTGCGGTTTAGGACATGCAACAAGAGACATCCACATACCCGCATATCAAAAGCTACCTGATGTAGATGTTGTTGGTGGCTTCGACCCCAATGTTAAAAGTGGTAATTATTCTTTTCCCTTGTTTAATTCAGTTGAGGAAATGATTGGGCAGGCAAAACCAGATATGCTAGCGATTGTAACCCCAACCGCAACGCATTTTGAATTAGCTAAACAAGGATTGAATTCGGGCTGTCATGTTTTTGTCGAAAAACCTTTTATGTCAACTCTGGATGAAGCGGATGAAATTGTAGCGCTTGCTGAAAAGGTCGGTAAGCAAGTTATTGTTAACAATCAATACCGTTTTATGAATATTCATGAGGCGGCGAAGGAGCAAATTGGTACCGATGAGTTCGGTGATTTATTATTTATCTCGGTTAACCAGACTTTTCTTGTATCGGATAAAACTGAAGATGGTTGGCGTGGCAATGATCCGCAACGTACCTGTAAAGAATTTGGCATTCACACGCTGGATTTAGCGCGTTATTATTTTGGTGAAGACCCTGTATCTATTACCGCAAGAATGCCGAAGGGTAATAACCCTAAAGGCCCGGATTTTTTAAATTTATTACAACTTGAGTTTTCCGGTGACCGTGTAGCACATATTATGCTCGATAGATTATCGAAAGGACCACATCGTTATTTAGATATTCGTTTGGACGGCAGCAATGGTATGGTTGAAACAAGCCTGGGCGGTAAAATAGAATTTCATGCGGGTGTTAAAAGTGGTACGCGTAAACCGTATCTTGAACTTGATTTATCGATGGGAGGACGTGCGAGGTTATACCACGGTGATAAATACCAGAAGCTGGCTTCTGATCCCTTAGATCTTTTTGCACATGCCACCCATAAGCTGATAAAAGCATTTATGCTCGCAATGGAAAATGATACAACGCCACCATGCAGTGGTGCAGATAATAAACGAACATTGGCGCTGGTTTATGCGGCCTATGAATCCAGTGATAAAAATGCCACGATAACTATGCAGTATTAAGTTAGCAAATGGACTTCTCTATTTTAATTGGTTTGGTGAGTACTGAAGATAGTGAACGAATATATGAAACGCTAGCGTCTTTACGCAAGCAGGTTGGTTCATACCAATATGAAGTGATTATTGCTGATCGAAGAAATGATAAAGTCAGCCACCGACTCGACAAAGAATTTCCTGAAGTTATTCTAATCACTTGTCCTCCTTCTGCCTCTTTGCCAATGTTACGTACCATGGCATTGGATCGAGCATCAGGGAGATATATTATTGTAACCGAAGACCATACCGTGCCCGATGTTAATTGGCTTGAGAGTATTACGCAAGCTTTTGATCATGCGCCAGAGGGAACGGTTGCGGTAGGTGGTTGTGTGGAAAATGGCGTGGTTGATACAGCATTTGATTGGGCAACTTTTTTATGTGAGTACAGTTACTTTTTAGAACCGGTTGAGGAAGGTGAAACTAATGTTCTGCCTGGAATGAATGTGGCTTATCATCATTCTATTTTTGAAAGCATTGAGCGTGAAATTTTACTGAGAGGTTTTTGGGAAACAACTATGCATTCGATTTTACTGGCAAAAGGCTGTAAGTTTTTTTCGACCAATAAAATAAAGCTTTATCATTGTAAAAAATTCAGTTTTAGACTCTTTGCACGACAGCGATTTATATATTCTCGCTATTATGCCGGTTTGCGATTTGAGCGTAAGCAGTGGCTAAAGCGTACTGTTGCGTGTGTGTCGACAGTGTTACTTCCCCTGTTGTTATTCATTCGTAGTCTTAAACAAATTAAAGCTAAAAATAGACTAAAGAAGGAATTTAATTCTGCAATACCATTTTTATTATTGTTTTATATGATATGGGCCAGTGGAGAGGTACTAGGGTATATTGCCGGTAAAGGTGATTCGCTTACTAAAATTGAGTGAATGTTTGAACGGTGTAGATATACATGGTGAGTTTGCTTCAATGTTAGAGGGCTATGGATTCTCGCCTGCATGGGAATAACGGGGTTTATATAAATTGCTTCAAACCTTCATCGTCATTCCCGCGTAGGCGGGAATCTATCTGCACCGGACTGTAAGCCCTGAAGTGTTCCAATAAGTTCACCTAAGCCCCAGGCACCTAACAATATATACAAAATTGGCCAGGCGAGCAAAAACGTCAGTGTTTGTTGTGGCTGGCGTTGCAGAACTAATTTAAAAACACGAACAAACAATACGGCTGGCACGGCTAAGGTTGATAGTACTCGTATTAAACGTTGCATATTCCATCGGCTACCACCACGATAACCACCGTAACGCTTTCCACCGGTATATAAATGTACCAGTGCCTGATTAAACAGGAAGGGTAAGCTTGTATGCACAATGGCATTTGTTGCGGGGCAATATTTTGCGCCTTGTTTAATGAGGGCATCGTGTACTTCATTGTCATAAAAATCATTTAACCAGATATTTTTACAGGCATCTAATGCTGTTTTAAAATAGCCACAATTAACGGCCGATAAGTACGGCATATCTTCTGAGGGAAAGGGTGGCATCATTGCGGCGTATTCCGACCAATATAATGACCAGGTATAAAGGTTTGATGTAGAACCGTTTGCAACCGGGCCACCTGCGATGCAATTTGGGCTAGATAACGTTGCCTGCATGGCGTTGAACCATTGCGGCGTTATTTCACAATGGTCTTCTATCAGTAAAACTATTTCACCCTGTGCCGCCGCGATACCATGGCTGCGAAGTCGAAAGACACGTGTTTCACGTTGTTGTACTGAAGACTGGTTTTGTTCGTTGGGGTTTAATATAAACTTAATATTGTCCTGCTTAAGATGTTCAAGCTGTTCGCTTGAAAATATAGTTGATACGACAATTTCTGTATTATCGGCATAGGCTTTAATACTGGCTAAACATTTTTCTAAATGTTGCATGGAACTGAATGATGCAATAACGATTGATATAGTGTTTTTTTGCAAGCTATGGTGCCTTTGAATGTTTAGGGTTGGACAAATGTACGTCCCATTCCGGTGCTATTTGTTTTAGTAGCGATTCAATGACGGGCAGCCCTTTTAATAATCGATAAATTTTTACCAGTAATTTTATTCTTGCTGGGAGTGTTGCTAGCGTTTTGTCACTTATATCGGCAAGCGCTATGTCAATATTATTAAATGATAAGCCCGCTGTCTTTTTAATGTGGTTGTAGGAATAGAGGGTAATGTTTTCAAAGCTGGCATCACGCCGTTTACGAACATAACGCACTTGCCAGGTTTTTGGTAAAAATCCTACACCCCATAGATGTGCGTACGGGTTGCTGGTTAAAGAGAAACGATTAACGGTGTTGATAATAGCGCAGCCATCTTGTGTGAGGGTACGTTTTAATTCAATAAGTGCATCATCCGGGCTTTTTAAAAATTCAAAGGTTGAGGCCATAATAGCGGCATCGAATGATTGTGGTTTAAACGGTAAAAATTCGGCACAACAACAAACCAGAGCCGGCACGTCAAGCCCCATATCCATAAAGCGTCGTCGGCTCAGGTGTAACCAGCGCATGGCAATATCGGTGCCGACTGTTTGTGGAATATGTTTTGCGGCAGTTACAAGTAAATTTCCGGTGCCACAGCCTATCTCAATAAAGCGTTTGGGTAAGTCTGTGCCGTCATTTGTGATTAAATCAAACAGTCGTTTGCCGCGTGATTCACCGCGGATGGCGTTATCGACAAATTTTGCACGTAGTAGTGGTGGCGTTACATCGCTGTAACTCCAGTAGTAGGTGAGTAATTCCCTGAGTGGGTATTGGTCAAGTGCATCGAGAACAATTTGAGTGCGTGAACGATCTTCGTCAAAATCTAAATAGGGGTCTGGAAATACGCGAAAATCCGGTATACCGGCCACAACCGGATATTGTTGCTGACATGGTATGCAGTGGTAGTGCGTACTTGTGGTGATTAAATCCTTTTTACAACGCGGACAAACAAAATCGAGTTTTTGATTGGCCGGTAATAACGCAGGGCTGGATTTATTTATTGTGTTTTCCATTTTTTACGTATACCAATAAATGCACGTATCAGCTCAATGGGTTGATAAACAATACTTGGCCATAAAAATACTTCGGTTGTACAGTGGCATTTTTTTGCTTTTATATTTTTGCGTAGTTGGTTGGCTTTTTGGGAATCCCATATTTCAAAAAAACTATTGTCACGTAAATTGCCTATAGGCTCGTGTATTTCACATAGGCTGACATCACCATTAGCATAAACCACGCCGGTCATATTACCTGCGGTACATTTAATGGATTGTTTATCTTCCTCAATCACTTTTAGTTTGCCCCATTGCAACATTGGTTCGACGATAGAGCCATAGCGTACTTCTTCTTTGGGTTTCCAGACTTCGGCTACATGTTGATAAAGATCCTCGTATTGTTTTAACGACGGGCCTTGTAAAGAGGGGTTTTTACGGTCACCGCGAATAATGGCTAAATTGTGGTGATCCATTGCGGGGCAGCGTTCGTATAAAAACTCGGTGAGGTTCCATATTTCCTGCATATTGGTATCGGTTGCGGTACTAATGCAGTGAATTTGTAAGCGAGAGTCTTCTTTTTGAAGTTCTGCTAGCATGTAATAGGTTTCCATCGCTTTTTCGAATGACTTTGGATTGCCACGAAATTTATTATGAAAATCTTCTGTGCCATCTAACGATATTTCGCAAACAAATAAACTTAGCTGGCTGGAATCGTTGTCTTTTAGTAGTTTTCGCAGTTGTGTTTCGGTTCGTTCGGGGAAGTAGGCATTGGTTGGAACATAAATTTCTTTAACGCCATTATTGGTTATAAAAAATTGTACAATTTCGGCAAACTGTTTATGGATAAATGGTTCGCCACCGGAAAGATTTAAATGTTCAAAATTACCTAGCTCAAGGGAAAGCTTTTCAAATTCTTCTACTTCTAAATCATTTCGTTGGTTGAGGTTTTTCCAGTAAAAGCAATGCTCACAGGTAAGGTTGCAAATTGAATTAATAAAAACAACAAGAAAAGGCGGTGTTTGGTGAGCACGCTGAGATGATGACCGTGCAAACATTTTTAAATGTCTAGAAATGCGTTTGAGTAAAGCCACACTAAAATCCTTGAAATACGCCTTTAATTTATCAAGAGTAAACTATACAGGATTAAGCTGTAAAACGAAAATGACTAATTATTTTCAATGGTTGGTGTGGATGTAATTGTTTGTACTCGCTCCCTTGCAAAACAATTTAAAAACTACTTGTTCGTTTTATTGGCTGTTTGAAAAAGTACTTGCATGGTTTTTTCTGCGGTGTGTCGCCAGGAAATAGATTTTGCACGTGTTAAGCCTCTATTGCCCAGTGCTGATTTTTTATCATCGTTTGTTAATAATTCTGTTATAGCTTTAGCGAGTGATTCGCTGGTATTGGAGTCGACCAGTAATGTGGCACCAGTAGCGAACTCTGGGATGCTACCTTTGTTTGATGTAATGGTTGGTGTCCCACAGGACATAGCTTCAATAACGGGTAGCCCAAAACCTTCAATATCGGATGCAGGGAAAATAAAAATATCGGCAGCGTTATAGGTATTAACCAGTTCTTTATGTTCGATATAGGGTTTGTAGATAATTCTGTCTTCTAATCTGAGCTTAACTGCTCGTTGAGGTATGTTGAAATTCAGGTAGTCAGGGCCGACAATAACAAGCTTATGCTTTGTTAAATGTGTAATTTTGGAAAAAGCATCGATTAATTCAGGGATAAAATGGCGACGCGATAATTTGCCAACAAATAAGATAAAAGGCGCATCAGAATTAACGAGTTGTTGCCTGGTTCGACTGATAAGTGTTGCATCATTAATTTTATGAAATACAGGGCTGGCCGCCAATAATGTTGTAGTAATTAAATTTTCATCAACTTTGTAGCTAGTCAGGACTCGTTGTTTAACGGCATCCGATACGACTAGAACATGGTCGGCATTTCGTGCGCTGTAGCGATACAATTTATCATAGAGATAACTACGAATACCTTCTTTACTTGCCAGTTTGTTTTCTGCCGGACCATGGTAGGTCACCACACATTTATTTTGGTTTGCTATCGGAATGGTATAAGCGGGGAAGAACATTAAATCAACGTCAATACGATTCCTAAGATAACGCCATTCCCAGATGGGGTCAGGCATAGGCTTGCCAACTAATTTTAGCGTAAAAGCATCGAGTGGAAATAAAACGTTATCTTGCTGAATCTTGCTATGTGAGTACAAAATAATCTCATCAAACGGGATTTCCATTTGCGCCCATTCGTTGAGTAGGCATTCAATATAACGACCAACACCGGTGAATTTACGGCTTAAACGAATAATGTTTATACCTAACTTCATAACTTATTGTTTTACTCAGGATTAAATATCAAAATATGAGTTTACACTGTTGATGTGAATTTTACACATTATTGTAATAATGTGCTGTGGTTCACTTTTCATTAGTGTATTATGATTTCTAGCCTCACGGCTGTTGTAATTAAATATAAATAATCAAAGTTAGGTAGGAATTTCACATGGATTTCTAACCTATATTGCAAGATAATATTCTAGCCATGTAGAATTTGATACTTGCAGGTAAGTTTAATTATGTGCCTTTAATGGCGATTAACAGATTCACATGGATGACCTAAATGTTATTTCTGCAACAAAATATAATTAGCAAGGCACTTGAATATTGGAAACTATTTACTTTTGGGCTGCTTCTTGTTCTTCTATTGGTAACCATCAAAGATGGACATAACTGGGGTGGTGACTTTAGTCAGTATATACATCATGCAGCAAATCTTGTAAATGGCATCAATTATAGTGATATAGGTTATATTCATAATACATTTTCATTTGTAGGGCCGACGGCATACCCGCCTGTATTTCCTTTTGTTTTAGCACCCATTTATGCTTTATTTGGGCTTAACTATGTAGCCTTTAAGGTACTCATTGTCTTTAGTTTTATTTCTTCGGTATATCTCTCGACCATAATGTTTAAAAATAAATTAAGTAATGTTTATCAATTTGTATTTATTCTCGTACTAGCATTAAATCCTTTTTTTTGGCTGCAAAAAGAAAAAATATTATCTGATTATATTTTTATGTTGCTTGTTTTTATTACCATTTGGTTATTAAATAAGCGATATGTTTTAACTGTCACTGGATATTCTGATAAAAAAAGCAAAAATTGGATATATGCTATTTTTATTGGTGTGCTTTTTTATCTGAATTTTGCTACACGAGAAATTGGTATTGTATTTATCCCAACTATAATTGTGTTTGAATTAATTCACTTTAGAAAAATAACGATTACAACTATTATGGCTATTTTTGTTTTTGTTCTTTTAGTTGGTGCCCAGTCTAAACTCATTAAAGATCCCCCTTATAATGTTGATCACGCTGCAGGTATAGCAAAACTAGCGAGCACTCAAGGTCGGCAAAGTGATCAAGTTAACCATACAAGTTTTATTAAAATAAATTTATTGTTTATGTTTAAGCAGGCTGTTACATATATGAGAGAGTTAAGCAGATTATGGCCGGCATCTAATTCAATATTTGTACGATTTGCTGCAAAGGTTGCCTTTTTTCTGTTTTTATTTTTTGTAATGATTAGTTATATCATGTCTGTCATTAAGGGGCCTGGAATTGTTGATATTTTTATTGCAGGATATATTGCGGTGTTACTTTTGTTTGCGAGTGATCAAGGTCTAAGGTATTTTCTCCCTCTAATTCCAATAAGTTTTTTTTATGCATTTAAATTGCATGCGGCTTTAGTTAAGTCTAAATATCCAAAAGCAATGATAGCTGTTGCATTAGTTTTTGTTGGATCAACGACTGTTAGCTATTCTTCGAGCAATATATACTCAAAAGACTTAGGTTTATGTATAACCGATCCATCTGCGGTTTCTTTTTTTAATTATGTCCGCAGCTCTACTCCTAAGGAAAGTATTTTCATTTTTCAAAAACCTCGTGTTTTATCGTTACTAACTCAACGGCAGGCATCCGGTATACCTGGTGGTCGAGGGCCTAATTTTTTAATTGATTACATGGAAGCAATAGGTGCAAATTATTATGTACATTCAGCTATTGATAATAAAGGCTTTAGTCACCCGGTTAGTTCCATGGCAACACGGTATGATAAGTTAACTCTGATTTTCAATAATGAATATTTTTATTTGTATAAGCGAAATTGAAAAATAAGTGAATTAACTTTTCGGCCTAATTTTGTAATATACTCAGTAAATTATTCGTATAAATTTAATTATGTATGGGCTAATATTATTGCAAAGGAACCTATAGTGATATGATGAAAAAAATACTAATAACGGGTGGAGCCGGCTTTCTTGGTCGGCATATATGTAAGAGATTACTTGAAGACGGACATGATGTAATTTGTGTTGATAATTTTTTTACCGGCACAAAACGTAATATTGTTGAGTTTATGGAACATCCTTATTTCGAGGTAATGCGACATGATGTTTGTTTCCCGTTGTATGTTGAAGTGGATGAAATTTATAATTTAGCTTGTCCTGCTAGTCCTATTCATTATCAACATGATCCTGTGCAAACAACCAAAACGAGTGTGCATGGCGCTATTAACATGCTCGGGTTGGCCAAACGAATTAATGCCAAAATTCTTCAAACGTCAACGAGCGAAGTTTATGGTGATCCTGCAGTACATCCTCAAACTGAAGATTATTGGGGTAATGTCAATCCAATAGGTGTGCGCTCTTGTTATGACGAGGGTAAGCGTTGCGCAGAAACCTTGTTCTTTGATTATCACAGACAACATGGGCTAAATATTAAAGTTGCCCGATTATTTAATACTTATGGTTCTTATATGCATCCTGATGATGGCAGGGTAGTGTCTAACTTCATTGTGCAGGCACTTAATAATAAGCCTATAACGATTTATGGTGATGGAAAGCAGACACGGTCTTTTTGCTATATCGATGATATGGTTAATGTACTAATTAAATTAATGAATTCTCCTGATGATATATTAGGCCCTGTTAATGTAGGTAACCCTGGTGAATTTACGATTCTTGAACTTGCACAAAAAGTGATTGAATTTACAGGTTCAAGTTCAAAGCTTGAGTTGAAGCCATTACCACATGATGACCCAACTCGACGTTGTCCAGATATATCCTTTGCGAAAAAATATTTGGACTGGGAGCCAACAGTTAAATTAGATGTAGGACTTAAAAAAACGATAGAGTATTTTGAAAAGATCTCTTAATAGGTAGAGTATTGTGAATGGAAATTTAATGGGTATAAAATTATATGGATAAATCACATCTGGATAAGGCTGTTTTAATGGCATCGTTTGCAAAGATGGATGCCATTGCATTAGCGGCTGCATTAGGTAGTGTTTGGGGAATCATGCTTTTTCTTGCAACTGGATTGTTATTAATTCAAGGAGCACCAGAGGGGCAGGAAATAGGTCCGCATCTAAGGCTTCTTGGTATTTACCTGCCAGGCTATGACGTAAGTTGGGCTGGTGCATTTTTAGGTGCCTTTTACCTTTTAATTATAGGCTCGATCGCAGGATTTGTTATTGCGGCACTTTGGAATCTTACCCACTACATTTATATCGTGCTAACAGTGGCACGTGCTGTGTGGTGGAAGATGATGGCGGATTAAGGGAAGTAAGTAATGACAATAAAAAATATAGATTCAGAAGCGTCCTATGACGCAGTTCTTTTACATGCTTCGATAAAGCTTAATACGCGATTGCTTGCAGTTGTATTTGGTTTTATTTCCGGTTTTTCTCTGCTACTTATTACATACATGTCTCTATATCGCGGTATGCCTGATACAGGTCAATACCTGAAATTACTTGGTATCTTTTTACCCGGCTATGAAGTAAGTCCACTTGGTGCATGGATAGGCTTTTTCTGGGCTGCACTTATTGGAGCTTTCATTGCGGCTATGTTTTATCGTATATACTCAAAAAGTATTCCAGACCTAATTAAAGATTATTTAGAAAGTGGTTTGGAGAATGACGATTTACTTGATATGCCGATGCGTTTAAGTGGTCATTATCTCGGTTTGGCGCTAGGGTCGGTACTTGCTGCCGGGCTTTTAATAACAACTAACTGGCTTGTTATTCGTGGTACGGCTGATGAAAGCACTCATGCTCAGCTATTAGTGAATTTTTTACCGGGGTATTCAGTCAGTACCATAGGGAGTTTTATTGGCGCCATTGAGTTGTTTGTTATTAACTATGTCTTATCACTACTTTTTAGTAAAATTTACAATAGTGTTACTGCATTTAGGGGGCGTAAGTAAGCATGGCTAACAAAGCAGAACACGTTATTATTTTGGGCGCAGGTCCGGGTGGTTTGGCCACGGGGCACGAAGTGAGCACTAAAGGTGGGAAGGTAACGGTTCTTGAAAAAAATGATTTTGTTGGTGGGCTTTGCCGTACCATTGAAGACAAAGGATACCGTTTTGACTTAGGAGGTCATCGCTGGTTTTCAAAAAATGAAGATTTAAATAATTGGTTTAGACATTTAATGGAAGGTGAGATCGTTCTAGTTGAAAGAATTAGCCGTATTTATTACAACCGAAAGTTCTTTTTTTATCCGATTCGATTTTCAGATATTTTTAAAAATACTGGCCCCATTACAATAGTCTATGCGGGTTTGGCCTTTTTTTGGTCGGCGTTATCGCAAGCATTTTTTGAAAAACCAATAATAACGATGAAGCAGGCTTATGTTTCTCAGTTTGGCATTAAGTTATACGATATGTTTTTTCGAATGTATTCAGAGAAAGTCTGGGGTAAGCCATGTGAAGAATTGTCTGCTGACTGGGTATCGCAACGCAGTAAGGGATTATCTGTCTGGACGACTGTTCGTGATGCTTTGATCGGAAGTAATAATAAAGTAACCAGCCTGATTGATGAGTTTATGTATCCACAATATGGCTACATGCGTATACCTGAACGGTTAACAGAAGATATTAAATCAAGTGGCAGTGATGTATTACTTGAGTCTGAAGTTAAGCGAATTCAGTATCATGGGCCAAATGATTTCGAGGTGTTTTTTGTTAATGATGGAAAGGAACAAAGTGTCCGAGGTGATTCGGTTGTTTCTACTATTCCATTTGGTTATCTTGCGCAAATTCTGGAACCAGTTTGTAGTCAGGAAGTAAAGGATGCGGCGAATGCCCTTGAGTTTCGTGATTTAGTCACTGTAAATGTGAGAATTAAACGTAAACAGGTTTCACCTGATACTTGGTTATATATTCAGGATGACGATATTATTTTTGGCCGTTTCCATGAACCTAAAAACTGGAGTAAGGATATGGTGCCTGATGATGACCATACCTCACTGGTTCTCGAATGTTTCTGCACGGTAGGTGATGATATCTGGACTATGTCGGACGAAGATATTTCGGAACGTTGTCTTCGTGACCTAGTGGATAAACTTAAATTCATTAAAGAGGACGAATATGAAGGTTCGACCATTGTGCGGACTAAATATTGTTACCCTGTTTATGACTTAGATTATGCGGGTAAATTAAAAGTTATAAATGAATATCTGGATGGCTTTGAAGGCCTTAATATTTCAGGTCGCGGCGGTATTTTCCGTTACAATAATGCCGATCATTCAGTTGAAATGGGTTTAATGCTGGGGCAAAAATTACTCGGTTATGATATTGACCATATGGCGGTGAATACTGAGGATGATTATCAGGAAATTATTGGTGAGAACGAAGCACGCCGTGATAAGTATATTTTTGAGTTACCAGAAGAGTTTGCTGCACGGGAAGCCAATAACGTTAGCGACGCTAGTGAGGCTGGAGCAGCTTAGATTTATAGAATAATATTTTTGTAAACTGCCTGAGCCAATTTGCCTATGCATAATACTGATTACACATCACTTAAGGTTGGCATTGTAGGTGCGGGTCTTATGGGGCTTTGGCATGCAAATGTGGCAACGCGGCTGGGAGCTGTGCTGGCGTCTGTTGTAGACACTAATCAGTCTCTTGCCTTACAGTTAGCTGATAAATTTAAGAATAGCCCCGCTGTATATTCTGACCTTGATACGATGCTGGCTAATACCCCGTTAGATATTCTTCATATATGTACTCCTGTTGAAAGCCATTTTGCGATTGCAATGCAGGCCATTGAAGCGGGTGTGCATGTGGTTATTGAAAAGCCGCTAGCAACGACACTTAATAAAACAACCTTATTATTGAATGCAGCGAAAGAAAAAAATATAAAAATATGCCCGGTGCATCAGTTTGGCTTTCAGGATGGGGTGCAAAAAACAATATCTGCGCTGAATTCTTTAGGAGAGTTATTACAGTTACGTTTTACAACCAATTCTGCTGGTGGTTGCGTTGCTAATACGGGTCAGGTAAATAATACACTTAATGATATCATTGCAGATATTCTTCCACATCCGCTATCGGTTTTACAACGAATACGCCCTGGTATTAATTTTGACTCAAACACTTGGTCGGGTATTCACACTCGCAAAGGTGAATTACAGCTAATCGGTGAGGCGGCTGGCATTGGCCTGGATATTTACATTAGCATGAATGCCCGACCGACACGTTGTGAAATGGAACTATTTTGTACCGATGGACGGATTGTTCTTGATTTTTTTCATGGCTATGCGTTGATTGAAAAAGGTAAGGTGACGCGAATGCAAAAACTATCGCAGCCATTTAAATATGCGATAAATCAATTATATACTGCCGGTAAAAATATTATCAAACGCAGTTTAACTGGAGAGCGAGCTTATCCAGGGCTAACAAGCTTAATCGAACAATTTTATCAATCAGTCAACAATGATGCCACCTTGCCTATATCCACTAGCGACATTTTAAATGTAGCGAGGGCTCGCGATAATTTGCTTGAACGTTTTCTAAACACAAAATTATAAATTAAAGAGCGGGTTTTTCAATGGAGCAAGATTTACATGCGTATTGGTATTGATGCATCCTGTTGGTGGAGTCGACGTGGTTTTGGGCGTTTTACACGCGAGTTACTCATTGCTATGTTTGAAGAAGCACCCGAGCATGAGTTTTATTTGTTTGTTGACAGGCCGCCTGAAGCTGAAATGCTACGCGCAAATGTTCATATTGTACAAGTTGAGCTTTCTCAACATGTTACCGAGGCCGCTGTAGCCGAGGGCAGTCGTTCGGTAAAAGATATCTGGGCGTTTACACGTTCTATCTCTGGACATTCGTTGGATGTTTTATTTTTTCCGGCTGTTTATTCCTGGTTTCCGGCACCGTTTGGATTACCCAATGTTGTGACACTGCATGATGCTATAGCTGAGCACTTTCCGGCGCTCATCTTTCCTAATAGAAAAGGACGTTTACTGTGGTCACTTAAAATGCGGCTTGCGCGTTGGCAGGCAAGTCGCATTATGACTGTATCAGAAGCAGCTAAAAAAGAAATCGTTGAATACCTGCATATAAAACCACAGCTAATCGATGTGGTTAGCGAGGCCGCTGATCCGCGTTTTAAACCGGTGTTAGATAAAGAAATCTGTAAACAAGCTCGTGAGCGGGCGAGTTTACCGAGTAATGTGCGATTAATTGTTTATGTGGGCGGTTTGGCGCCGCATAAAAATATTCCTGGTTTACTGAATGGATTATCAAAAGCGGTTGCAATGGGTGGAATTGAGGATGTTCATCTTGCGCTAGTGGGCGACCTGGAAGGTGATGGATTCCATTCCCACTATGATGAGCTAAATGAAATAGTGCAAGCAGATTTAAATCTTGCAGATAGAGTGCACTTTACGGGTTTTGTTTCTGATGACGATCTTGTGGCTTTATATTCAGATTCACTTGCGGTTACCTTACCTTCTTTCTCAGAAGGCTTTGGTTTACCGGCTATCGAAGCGATGGCCTGTGGTATTCCTATTTTAGCGAGTTCAGCTGGTTCTGTCCCTGAGGTCGTAGGGGACGCTGGCCTGTATTTTGACCCACACCAGGTGAATGAAATTACCACTGCCATACATAAGATAGCGACTGAACAAAGCACACTTGAACAACTACGCATAAAAGCATCACAACGTGCTGCTGAGTTTACCTGGAGTAAGGCTGCAAAATTAGCCTTAGGCTGTCTTGCCGGCGCAGCAGGAAAAAAATAATGCGTTTTTGTATGGTCACGACATTTTATCCGCCTTATCATTTTGGTGGAGATGCCACCTATGTTCGTGCTCTTTCTCGTGCACTTGTCGCGAGAGGCCATGAAGTTGAAGTGGTTCATTGCGAGGATGCGTATCGAACGGTTAGTCATACGCAAAACATTTCGCCGATGTTGGATGATGACGGTATAAAAGTAACCCGTTTTAAGAGCCGTATATTCGGTATGTTGTCGCCATTTTTTACACAGCAAACGGGTCGACCGGGTTTAAAGAGTGCAATCTTAAAAAAAATATTAAGCCAGGATTTTGATGTCGTTCATTTTCACAATATTTCACTGATTGGTGGCCCCGCTGTTTTAGCTTTAAGCAAAGCGCCCGTTACTTTGTATACGCTACATGAGCATTGGTTATTATGTCCGACCCATATATTATGGAAAAACAAAAGTAAAGCCTGTGACAAAGCTGAATGTTTAAGTTGTTCTTTACGTTCAGGTATCCCGCCTCAGTTATGGCGCTATACAGGACTTATTAAACGTTCACTTCAATATGTGGACGCGTTGCTAGCGCCGAGCAAATTCACACAGTTGAAACATCAACAAGCTGGTATTGCTGAAAATATTCAAGTGTTGCCACTTTTTTCAACACTTAATCCAGAAGATAAAGATTTGAGTCGTACTGTTTGCGAAAAGGAAATGACCCAGCAACCATTTATCTATGTTGGTAGGGTAACGGCATCCAAGGGTATTGTGACACTACTTGATGTTTTTTCCAAATTACCCGATATAAATTTGCAGGTGGTCGGGGATGGTGATTTATTGGAATGTTTAAAGCGCGATTATATATGTTTTAAGAATATTCAATTTTTAGGTCAAGTAAAGCAACAGGATTTAATTCAGCTTTACCTAAATGCCAAAGCTTTGATTTTACCCTCACTTGCTCCAGAGACCTTTGGCTTAACTGTTGTAGAAGCTTTTGCCTGTGGTACACCTGCGCTGGTTCATTTTTCTGGGGGGAGTCATGATATAGTTGATACAACGGGTGGTGGTTTTGTGTATCAAACTAGTGAAGAGTTAATATCCCATATTAAAAATCTTGCATCAGACTCGGCATTGCGTGATACACTTGGAAAAAAAGCACATGAAGGCTTTATTAAATATTATACAGAAGAAAAACACTTAGAATCGTATTTAGGTCTTATTGATATCGTTAAGCAAAAAAAAATTAAATAATTAAAATGAAAGCAATTATTACATTCCACAGTATAGATGATTCCGGCTCGGTACTTTCTTTCCCTCCGAAAGCTTTCGCTAATTTACTTGATTGTTTGGCTGCTTCAAATATACCCGTGATAAATTTAACTGAATTACTGGATAGTAATACTAGCAATGGTGTTGCGCTTACCTTTGATGATGGAATGAAAAGCGTTTATACAGAAGCATTGCCGGTGCTTCGAGAACACAATGTACCCGCACATCTTTATTTAACAACAAGTGTTGTTGGCAAGGATAATAAATGGCCAACTCAGCCTGCTCATGCGTCTATTTTTGAGATGTTATCATGGGATGAAATTGGAAAATTACAGGAAGCAGGGGTTTATATTGAATCTCATACTAACACGCATCCTGATATGCGAGCACTGTCGCTGACTGAGATGGAAGATGAGTGTGATTTATCTGACCGACTTATTAAAGAAAGATTGGGTCGACAGCCTGAATATTTTGCCTACCCGTATGGATTTAAGACCGAACAAGTTTGTGATTTTGTTCGGGATCGCTATAAAGGTAGTGCAACAACAGAATTTAGAGTTCTATGTGCGAATGAGGATAGCGCTAAATTACCACGTCTGGATGCCTATTATTTAAAGCCAAAATGGCTAATGCAAAATCTTGATAGTTCAATATCAAAAAGCTATCTTGCCTTTCGTGGTTGGTTGCGTACCATAAGAGGAACTCAATGAATAAAGAAATGCGCCTGTCTATTATTTTTGGTGTGCAATTTGCCGAGGATAATTTGCTTGATATATTATCAAATCTTAATCCGGAAGCTTATCCTGATGTAGACTTTATATTTTGTGCCACAGCGTCTGACCCTAATACAGCGAAAATAATTTCCGGGTTCAATAATTGTCGTTTAATTGCTTGTGTGTCGGGTCGTTTAATACCAGAAATGTGGGCAGATGGTATAGAAACGGCCAATTCGCCAAAGGTTGCTTTGAGTACCGCACATTGCATTCCTGCAAATGATTGGGTGGATAAGTTATTAGCAACTGATATGAAGAACTATCCAGGCGTTGGCGGTGTTATCGAAAATGACATTGCATCAAGTGGACGAGATTGGGCTATTTTCTTTTTACGTTATATAGCTTACGCACCACCACAGCAGGCTCGGGAACTGAATGAAATAGCGGCGGATAATGCCGTTTACCGATGTGATGATATCCTGGAGCATCGTGATCTTCTCGAAAAAGGATTTTGGGAGCCGTCCTTTCATGCGCGCTTCAGAAAAAAGAACATGACATTATTTTTATCACCGGATTTAATCGTGACGCATCGTAATCATTACTCAACAGGACATTTTTTTAAACAGCGTTTTGAACATGGTCAGGAATTTAGCATGGCAAGGGTTAAAGAAATGTCATCTATTAAACGGCTACTTTATATTGTTCTTTCCCCTGTTTTACCTGTTTTATTTTTGAAGAAAATTATTTTATTGGTCATTAATCATGGACGGTATAAATCAAAATTACCAAAAGCCATGCCCTGGTTATTGCTTTTTTTAATGGCCTGGGGTTTAGGTGAAGCTAAGGGCTATCTTGCTGCAAGGCAATAAATAAAAATATAATACAAACATTGAAATGATTATGGATAATAACGTACAAGAATCAACGGAACTATTAAATATTAGTATCATTATGCCTGTTTATAATGGCAAGGACTTTATCGTTAAAAGCTTACCACCGCTTATCGATATGATGCATCGTGGTGAAGTTTGTGAGGTAATTGTGGTTGATGATACTTCAACCGATAATACTGCTGAGCTTGCGACTGAGTTGGGTGCAAGAGTCATTCCTTCGGGTGGTCGATTAGGGCCTGGTGCAGCTCGTAATGAAGCGGCAAAATTAGCCAAAGGAAACATACTATGGTTTGTCGATGCCGATGTCATTATTCATGATGATGCCGCTACCTATATGCAAGAAGGTTTTTCATCTTCTGATGTAGTTGCTGTTTTCGGTTCTTATGATGATAAGCCACCCGCGCAGAATTTTTTATCGCAGTATAAAAATTTAGTACATCATTTTTATCATCACCGTGGCCGTAAAGAAGCTAATACTTTCTGGTCGGGTTGTGGCGCTGTGCGTAAAAAGACATTTCTTGATGTAGCTGGCTTTGATGTTGAAAAATTTAAACGTCCTTCAATTGAAGATATTGAACTAGGTTATCGATTGCGCGATGCAGGTGGGAAAATTATGCTTTTCCCTGAATTACAAAGTACGCATTTAAAAGAATGGCGTTTTATTAACTTGATACACACTGAAATATTTTGTCGAGCTATTCCATGGTCAAGACTAATGTTGCAACAAACGGATATGGAAGACGATCTAAATGTGAGTAACCAGGAACGTGTACGAGCCGGTCTTGCTGGGCTTTTTGTTGTCGCACTGTTTATGGTTGCGATAGGTTGGTTACCGTGGTGGGTTGTTTTGGTTGTGGTCGCAACTGCGATATTCGTAAATAATAAATTATTTTCATTGTTTTTTAAACGCAAAGGCCTGTTGTTCGCTTTTATGGGAATTGCTTATCATCAACTTTATTATCTGTACAGTAGTGCTGCGTTTGTCTATTGCATATTAGAGTCTAAAGTGAAAAATTAAAGTTTTAGAAAAACTCACTGCTGTCCCGTTAACTTATGAATAAGATGTTTTTATGAGGCCTATTTAAGT